>JAOTUX010000029.1 GCA_029863665.1 Candidatus Nitrosopumilus sp. | reverse complement strand
ATTAGTTTTTAGATTTAATTATAATATTTTTACTATTTAGATTTCTTTAATCTCTGTAATTGTACCCTGAACAGAATCCATCTTTATTATAGCTCTTTTCTTCTCCCATCCAAGTGCAGCATACCAGTCTCCAGCATCGTCATCATATTTTGTTTCTAATGTTTTGATGTCTTTTGGTTTTGTATTATACTTTTTAGCAATACCTGACACTGCAAGTGCTATTGCATCTTTTTCTTTTTCCAGTCGCCTTTTCATTAATCCTATTCCTGGACTCATAACTTTCGTACATAGTATTGTCTAATATAATAATTCTCAAAATCACTCATAATGTTAAATTTCACTAATTGAAAACTTTACAATATTTCAAATAACCCACTCATATAGTAACAAAATGAAATTAATTCAAAGAATTTCAAATTATGTTCTTGTTAAACCTAGTATACTCGTTTCACTTGTGTCTATTTTAGCAGTTATTGGTCCCATTGTAGTTGTCTCAGCAGGATTCTGGGATGCTATATCTCATCTTCAAAAAGAACCAGAATTTTTCTGGAGCCCTTCTCACATTGTAGTGTATACCGGAGTTTCTTTGACTAGTTGTGCTGCAATTATGGGTTGTATACTGATACTTAGAAAATTAGTTAGTGGTTCTCTTAAAACCGGAATTAAACTTGTTATTGCTGGTTCCATAACTCAAATAATTTCAGGTTTTGGGGATTCTTTGTCTCATGAAGTATTTGGAATTGATGGATTGATATCTTGGTCTCATCAACCACTTGAGTTTGGCCTTGTACTTGCTTCATTAGGAGGAGTTTTGATATTAAAAAATAGAGAACATACTAAACTTGGAGCATTTCTTCCCTTTTCAATTATAGCATTCGTATTTTTCACAACTTGGTTAATATTTAACTTGGTCCTAATTTTAGGACACACAATTCAATGCATCCCAATCTATGAGATATTCTCATCAGGCTGCTCTATATTGTAATTTTTTATTTTCATATATGACATTGCCATAATGACAACTGCGCCTACAAGAATTAAAATACCAGCTGGAATCATTTTTTGAGAATTTGTACTACCAAATTCTACTTGTAAACTAACTGGATTTTTTGAAATATTTGTAATTTTTACCGTATATGACCCATCTGTATCAAAATCAAAATACCCTACTGACATTTTTGTTTGAATTTTTTGTTCTTTTATGATATTATCACTAGTATCTAATATTTGGACAAATATCTCCTCTCCAGTAAATTCAGGCATGTATACTTTGTAAAATCCTATGTCTTCCCCTGTAAATTCTGATTCTAGTTTAAGCGAACTTGATTGTTTAAGCAAACTTGAATCATGTATTTTTTCTGTCTCATCAAAAACTAATGAAATCCAAACTATTCCTACTATGACTAATCCTAACCCAAGTTTGAATAGTGTTGCTTTCATTTCATCATAGTGACAAATTATTTGATTAATAAGATAATCTAAAGGGCTCGGAGGGCTTCGATCCCTCGACCTAGCGGTTCGAAGCCGCTCGCACTATCCAAGCTGTGCAACGAGTCCAAACAAGTAAGAATTTAACAGGTCTAAATATCTGTCTAGATACTTTGAAAGTATCAAAAAAAGTAGCAGGTGTTGAATATGCAATTAGAGATATTGTTCTAGCTGCAAGAAAAGTACAACAAAAAGGAATGCAAGTTGATTATCTCAATATAGGTGATCCTGTTCAATTTGGTTTTCAACCTCCTGATAATGTTAAACAAGCTTTGATTAATGCCATAAATAAAGGCGAAAACTATTACTCCTCATCTGAAGGTCTCTTAGAGTTAAGACAGGAGATTGCTAAAAAAGAAAATGCCAAAGGATTATCCATTTCATCTGAAGAAATTTTAGTTACTAACGGTGTTTCTGAAGGACTTGATATGGTAATCTCTTCAATAGTAGAAGAAGGAGATGAAGTACTTTTACCCGGACCATATTATCCACCATATGCTTCCTATGTTAGACTACATGGTGGAATTCCTATAGAATTTGGAGTAGACTTGAATAATTCCACTCCCGATATTGATGACCTTAAATCAAAAATTACTTCAAAGACAGTCGCAGTATGTTTGATCAGTCCAAATAATCCTACTGGGGTTGTATTTAATGAAAAATCTCTAAAAGAACTAGTAGATATTGCAAACCAACATAATCTCTACATTATCTGTGATGAAATTTATGATCAAATTATTTTTGATGAAAAATTTGTAGGGATTGGAAAGGTTGCAGAAGATTCCCCTGTAATTGTTCTTAATGGATTTTCCAAAGTCCATCTTATGTCTGGTTGGAGAATTGGCTATATTGCATTTAACCAATCACCGCAACTTGAAGAAATACGAGAAAATCTTCCAAAATTAGCAAGAGTTAGAATTGCAACTAATCTTCCAATTCAACATGCAGCTTTGGAATCTCTTCGTGGCCCTCAAGATTACATTACTGATTTTGTATCTGAGATCAAAAAACGGAGAGACTTGGTTGTAAAACGTCTAAATGAAATGCCTAACATTTCTTGCCCTAACCCAAAAGGTGCATTTTATGCATTTCCAAAAATTGAAGATAATAGATTTGCTACTGACAAAGATTTTGTTGCAAAACTCTTGGAAACAAAAGGTGTGTTAACTGTACATGGTTCTGGATTTGGAGAACAATATGGAAGTGGACATTTCAGACTTGTTTATCTTCCAAGTCTTGAAGTATTGGATTCTGCGATGAATAAGATTGAAGATTTTGTTAGTCAGTAATTCCAAATTGAAAATTTTTCAGGAATTATTTCTATAATACAGTTAGTATCACTCAGTAATTCTTTTGCTGATTGATTCTCTAATGTTTTAAAATATCTCCGAAGGATTTTTTTTGCAATTGTTTTTACCTTACTTTTTTCTAAAATTAAATTAGCATTTCCTTGTCCCATTACTCCGTAAATATTTGGTGCATTGATACCTATATCCACACAAAAAGCAAGATGTTTGTTTCTTTTTACATTTTTTGCCTTTTGTGTTTTTGTATTTGTCCCTATGTAGATCTTTTTTCCACTATAGATATACCAAACAGGGGCAATATGTGGAGTTTTATTTTTATTAATTGTTGCAAGACGTAATATTTTTTGTGATTTTAGAAATTCATCTCTTTTATTCATGTTTTCTAAATCCTAATGCTATCATAAAAATACCAAATCCTAACATTGTCATTGAAATCTTTTCATTTGTAATTTCTCCATTTAGTAAAAATTCTCCAACAAATTCCGGTCCCCAGATCAATAACTGTCTGATCAGTACTATTCCTGCCATTACAGAAAAAAGCACACCTATAGCTGTAAACCAATTTCTACCTCGTCTATAGTATTCATGACTCATGATAAACAAAAAAACAGACTTAAATGATTTTAATACCTGGATTTTTTATTTTATTTCTTATCATTGCATTTAGAAGTAGTGGTGTAGAAATTTCTGCAAGATAAGATAATTCTCCTGGACCTAAGTAGATTGGTCTTAGTCCTTTTATTTCATTAATTAATCCGTTAACAACTTGTACTGATTCATTATCATCTCCACATACAAAAATATCATAATCAAGTTCTAATGTTGGATTGACAAGTTTCTTTTCAGAAATTACATGAAATGCCGAAACAAGTTTAGATTTATTCTTCATGTGATTTGAAACAAGCTTATATGAAAATGGTTTATTTTCTTTAATTGGAATGAATTCAAATCCTACATCCGTTTTTGTCATTGGAACAATCGGAGATACTACAACACAACTATCTTTAACCTCTGATAATATTCCAGAACATACAGAATCAATATTATCATATGGAATTGATAAAATTAAAACATCACTTTCTTTTGCAACTGAAACATTATCGTTTCCAGAAATTGTACCCTTTATCTCGCCAAATGCTTCTTTTGCAAGATTAGTATATTCTAATGCTGACTCAGAAGCTCTTACTGCATCTCTTGAACCAACAATTACTTCGTGGTTTTGTGACCATCTTAAGGCAAAACCTTTACCCATTCCACCAGTTCCACCAATAATTCCTATTTTCATGATTAATCTACCTGCTAATGTTATTATTATCTTTATTTAAACTTCGATCAAGTTGGGACAAATTATTTTTCTTCGACATGGTCAAGCAAAAAATAATACTGATCGAATTTTAGCCGGTAGAACTGAAGGCATTCCTTTAACTGATACTGGAATAAAACAAGCTGAACATACTGCCCAGTTACTTGAACACATGAACGTCTCTGCAATTTATTCCAGTCCTATTCAAAGAGCTAAACATACTGCAGAAATTGTTGGAAAACATAACTCTCTTGATGTTACAATTGATGATCGTTTAATTGAACTTGATATGGGGAAATTTACTAGAATGCCATATGATGAGATTTTTAATAGTCATGGTAATGTCTTTATGAAATTCTACAATGGAGAACTAGAAATTGCTCATAATGGTGTAGAAACTTTTTCTGAAGTTAAAAAACGAGTTTTAGGAATAGTTGACGATGTAATCCAAAATCATCCTGATGAAAATGTAGTACTTGTAACCCATATGGATCCGATCAAAGCAATGCTTTCTACAATAATTGATCTATCTCCTACCAATCTCTTTGAACTAATAATTGCAAATGCATCTCTAAACATCTTTAGAGAAAAAGATCAGAAATTTTCACTTTCGGGACTTAATATAATGCATCCCTCACGCTTCGATCAAAGTTGGTAGCTAGTAATCTTGAAAACCCTTAAATAGAAATCATAGGTCACGTCATTCAATCGCTAATGAAAGGAATTGTCGGATTATTCTTAGTATTGGCAGTTTTAGTATTAGTTCCAGCTGTAGAGTCGGCACTAGCTGCTGGTGATGAGCCTGGAGAATATCTAGATCGCAGAGTCGTTATATGGAATTTATTCTTTAGAATGATGACTGTGATGTTTACAGTTGGAGCGGTAGTTTCAGGAACGATGATCTGGCTAGTTTGGAGATTCAGAGAATCTCATCCAAAAGCAAAGCCAACAGCATATGAGGGGACTGATTGGTAAGATGGGTGGACATTCTAACTGGCCCGAATGGATTTATGTTGGTATTGTAATTGCATTAATGACTTGGGTAGGAGCAGAAGCATGGGAAGCAGAAAGACTTGTTGAACATGTTCCTGAAGATGCTGAGACAATCATAGTAACAGGACAACAGTGGTTTTGGACTTTTGAACATGAAGATGGAACCGTAGAAATGAATGATCTACATGTTGAAGTCGGAAAAGCATACAAATTTGAGATAGTTGCTACTGATGTAATTCACTCTTTTAACATTCATGATTATGTTGTATTGATGGATGCAGTTCCAGGTAGAGTTAACACTGTATGGTTTGCACCAGATGCACCAGGAGTTCATGATATTCAATGTAGGGAATATTGTGGATTGATTCATTATAACATGAGGGGAACATTATACGTAGAGGAGCCATCATCTTGACAACGCTTTTATCACGATTTTCAATTATTCTAAGCGAGGAGATTAACTAATGGTTCTAGAATTACAAAAGCCACGTCCAATCTGGCAAATTATGTTTTCAACACATCACACTGATGTTGGTTTACTTTATCTTATAATGTCATTGGGATTCTTGTTTTTGGGTGGTACACTAGCTCTTGCAATAAGAGCAGAATTGTTCTTGCCAGGAGCTCAAATTATCACAGATTCAATGACATTTAACAGAATATTTACCGTTCATGGTACAACATTGATCTTTTTGTTTATTCTTCCATTTGCATCTGCAGTAGGAAATTACTATGTCCCAATTATGGTTAGATACAAGGATATGGCATATCCAAAACTTAATGCGATTGCATTTTGGATGATTCCACCTTCTGGTGCACTCATTTGGTTGGGCTTTGCAGATTTTACTTGGTATGCAACTCCTCCGTATTCTGTTATCAGCGCACCTGGTCCTGCAGCAGACATGTGGATATTTGGGTTAAAAATTCTGGGTATATCTTCAGTACTTGGTGCCATCAACTTTATTGTTACAATATTAAAGTGTAAACACCCAGACATGTCAATTGGTCAGGTTCCATTGTTAGCTTGGTCATTTTTGTCATCATCATTGATTATCCTTGTTGCAATTCCAACATTTGCTGCTGCACTATTGATGCTTCTTACTGACAGATTAGGCGTAAGTGGATTTTTCAATCCTGCAATGGGAGGAGACCCAATTGCATATGCACATCTGTTCTGGTTTACATTCCATCCAGAAGTATATGTCTTGGTCATTCCAGCTATTGGTATGATGTATGAAATTATTCCTAGATTTTCAAGAAAACCCATTTACAGTTATAACTCTGGAATCTTTGCTTTTGTATTGTTATCAATTGTCGGCTTTTCATCATGGGCACACCACATGTTTGCCACTGGAATGTCATTTACCGAGAAAACGGTATTTATGATAGGAACTCTTGCTGCTGTTCCAGCATCTGCTATGCATGTGTTTAACTTTATTGCCACAATGTGGAATGGTAGAATCAAGTTCTCAACACCAATGATGTGGTCAGTTGGAGGAATTGCATTGTTCTTTGGTGCAGGCGCAGGTGGTGTTGTTAACAGTGCAATGCCATTAGACTTTTCTACACACGATACGTATTGGGTAGTTGGTCACTTCCATCTCTTTGTAATGGGTACTATTGCATTTGGTTCAATTGGTTTTCTATACTACATGTTCCCATATGTTACAGGTAGAATGTACAATGAAGCTATGGGCAAAGTACATTTCTTTTTATCTTTTATTGGAACCATATTGGTTTTCTTCACACAACACGTACTTGGCTTGTATGGAATGCCAAGAAGAGTTTTCGATTATCCGCCAATCCCAGAATGGATTGCCATGAACCAGATTGCAACTATAGGTGCAATGATTATTGGTGTCAGTATGGCAGTCTTCTTATATAACATAATTTACAGTTCAGGAAAAGGAGAACTTGCAAACACTGATGATCCATTTGGTCTAGGTGGAAAGTACTATTTCCCATTCGAGGCGAAGAACCCATCACATTAGGAGATAAATGAAATGAGTCACGATAACACACAAACAGTTTACAGGACCACTCCAGCTAGAACTGGAAAAATGATGATCATAATGTTGGGAATTTGTATTGTTGGTGGCGCCATATTCTTTTCAATGTGGGATTATTGGATTTCACAACCTGCTCCTATTGTAGCAATGATGGCAGGAGAACCAGCTGCACCTCCAGCGGTAGCAACCGGTCAAACAATTACATCAAACCTCACGTTTGTAGAATCTGATGACTTTAGGGTTTTGGCGTTTAACGCATTGATAGGAGAAGAAGGCAGTAACCCTACAATTAACATGAATGTTGGAGACAAAGTTATCTTCAATGTTGATAATGCTGGAGTATCATTTCATGCCTTTGGTGTAACAAAAGATACTGAAGGTGTTACTGGAATTATTCCAGGAAGTGAAATTGGTTCCATGTCAAGTGCACTAAAGGGTGGTGAAAGTGGTTCTTCTGAGTTTGTTGCAGGTGAAGAAGGAACGTATTATTACATCTGTACTATTCCCGGTCATAGAGAACAAGGAATGGTCGGAGAAATCATTGTAGGCCCCTCACAAGGTGGTGGATCTTCTGAAGCCGCAGCCCCAACAGGAGTATCTCATGACTTTACTTTGGACTTTGTAGAATCTGATGACTTTAAGGATTTAGCATTTAATGCATTATCTGGAGAAGACAATAATCCTGAAATTCGTGTAAAATCTGGCGATGAGGTAACTATTACTAGCACTAATCAAGGTACACTATTTCATGCATTTGGAATTGTTACTAGTCCTGAAGACTTTAACAATATAGTGATGGACTCTGCAATTGGTTCCATGTCAAGTGCATTAAAATCTGGTGAAAGTGGTAGTGTTACTTTCACTGCTGGTGCGCCTGGTTCTTATTATTACATCTGTACTATTCCTGGCCATGCATTACAAGGTATGCAGGGTAGCTTTATTGTAGAATAATTTTGGCAATTCAATACCTTGCATTAGCAACAATGATTGTTCTGTATTCTCTGATGTTTATTGGAGGATATATCTCAGCAGCCGGACTTGGATTAACTTGTCCTGAATGGCCTTTATGTCCAAATGGAGTAATGCCTTCAGAAGAATATCTAATCGAATGGATCCATAGATTAGTTGCAGCTACAACTGGTGTATTGGTAATTGCAACTATGATTGCATCCATCATTAACAAAAATGCTGACTTGAAGATCAAAATAACAAGTTCACTTGCAGCAGTATTTGTTGTCGTTCAAATCACTCTTGGTGCTTTGGTAATTGATCTAAAACTACATGCAGTTTTAGTTGCTATTCATTTAGGAATTGGAATACTGTTATTCTCAATGGTGTTACTAACTACATTGTTTGCATTTAGAATATCTAGAACTGCAATAGCTCCTAGGATTTAGATTTTTTGAAAAATTTTGGCAAGTAAATGTATATCATCATTCCTACAAAAACTAACGCTCCTACAACTATCGCACTAAAGAAAATAATTCCAAATGGACTCTGTGTTCCCATATTGAAAGTATAAGTTAAAATCCCTTTTTCACTCATATCATACAAATCAACTTTTACAATATGGTTTCCTTGACTTTTCCATACGTAGTCAATATCCCAATGCGCACCCTCTATAGATTTGGGGGGTATTGCATCAACTTGTTGATTATTAAAAAAAATTCTAATTCCCATTGTAAATCTATCAACCTCTTCAAAATCTCCATCAGTTACTCTGACCAAAAATTGAGATGGTTCATTAATTTGTGGAAATTCTGGTGTTGTGGCTACTTGAACTCTATAACCTCCGTAAAATTTCTCAGATGAATTAAACATTGAATGAGCATATGCATCATGAAATACTGGGATGGTTGAAAGTAATAAAATAAAGATCAAAAAAACTGATCGCTTTTTGGCCATCTAGATAACTATTGAAACTAGATAAATATATTATAATTTAATTTCTTCACGAAAATCTTCAAAACCTTTAAATCCTTATTGACAAGACACTGAATTGTTGACACTTGTTACAAAATCGATCGATATTAAAACGCCTGTAGAGAATGTTTTTACCTACTTTGCAAGACCAGAACAC
>JAOTUX010000304.1 GCA_029863665.1 Candidatus Nitrosopumilus sp. | reverse complement strand
CATTAGTAGCAGCAGCACAAGCAGCAATCGAGCAACCAAAAATCAAATCAAAGAAAAAATAATCTATTCTAAAATTGGCACAATCATGGTATTGTGAAACGATATCAAACTTGAAAATTACAACTTCGCTAATATGATATGTAATGAATAATAGTTCATGGGATTTACTAAAACTTGTCAATTGTGTAATCAGGGTTTTTCCTCGCTTGTCACCCACATGCCCCATATCAAAAATAACCACATCAAAGAACCTCCAGAGATAGTTGTAAGAGCAGAAGGAGAACTGAAATGGAAATTAAGAAATAGTGATTAATTTTCCAGAATTATCAGAAAACAAATTTTTAAAACCAATCAAATTATCTCTAAATGGATTGTTGCCTAGAATTGATTCGATAAAGCAGATTAGACTAAAAATAGGAATCACTCAAAAAAAACTTGCAACAATGACTGGAGTCAGCACCTCAATGATCAACCAGATTGAATCAGGAAGAAGCCAGCCAAGCTATGAAACCGCAAAGAAGATTTTTGAGAGTCTTTCAAAATTAGAGGGCGAATCATCGTCCCATACAGCTGGGGATTTTTGTAGTACAGATATTGTAAAGCTAAGGCCTGCAAATACGCTTCACGACGCAATTAAAAAAATGCACCAATTATCAATCAGTCAAATCCCTATTTTCAACAATTCAGATGTGGTAGGGATGATATCTGAAGATGGGATTGTAAAGCACCTAGCAGAGTTGGGGGAAGCAGAATTGAAAAAAGCAAAAGTTGCAAACACCATGGAATCAGTTCCGCCAATAGTGGATTGGAATACTCCAGCTAATGTCTTAGTTCCATTGATAAGGTATTCAAAGTGCATTCTAGTTTCAAAAAAATCAAAAATCATAGGGATCATCACAGCTTCGGATACTTTGAAAATGATGGAATGATTATTTTTTAGGATCAGTTCAATATAATGAGATAACCCTCTGGTCAAATACTCAAATTTATGAACTATTGTCTTGGGAATCCAAGATCTTGAAAAATTATTTCACATCAACCAGCAAATAAAAGAAATTGATAAAAAAAATCAGTATAATTTCATCATTGATACAGACACAAAGGATGGTAAAACTAGAATCATCATAAATGAACTTGGAACATGGAAAAAAGTGCCATTATTATCAGAAGAGCAAGCTAAAGCATTTAGAAAAAAAGGATTTCGGCAATTTGTACCTGACTTGATAGATTTTAAAAATAAAATTATCATAGAATATCAAGAAGAATCAGAAGGGAGACAAGGAGTATTAATAAGACGTGGAAAGATAAACAAAAAAGGACACGATGAATTTAGTGATGAAGATAAGGACATATTTTATGACTTGGCAAAATTCAGTCAATTAAAAATATGGGAAAATACAGCACCAGAAAAACAAAGAGAAGAATTAGAGATATTTTTAAAGTTATTTTCATCCAACAAAGTGCAAAATATTCTAATTAGGAAATAATTTAGTGTATAATGTCGCTAGTGATATTTGTTATGATGAGGATCTTGTAACTGTCGCTATGGGCATTGAGTTAAGCACATTATTATTTTTCAGTTATTTTTCCAGCACTCTACTTCTACTACGTCTACTAGTCTTTATTCTAAATATAGGGCAACCATAATTCATGATAACAAGAATCAGGGTAAAGGTTCATGACCGCGTTTATACCCACTCCATTTTCTATATTCATAGTCAGTTAGAGGAGTATCGCAACCGCATTTACACATGGTTTTCATGTATTTCTCAACTAAAACAGAGTATTTTTACATTAGGTTTAGAGCATGCCAACTGTTCATCAGTATTTTTTTATTAATTCTTAAGACAAGATCGCATCATACAACAAGCAAAGTCAGAGAATAAATAAGTTGAATAACAATTTTGGCTAGAGTAAAAAAAATGAACTGCGAAAGATGTGATAAATCAGATAAAGATGTGGGTAATATTACACAGTATAAAGAACATGATTGCAACATGAAACTTTGTAAAGACTGTATCATCATAATGGAAAAACCATATAATGAAAAATGTGTTCAA
>JAOTUX010000028.1 GCA_029863665.1 Candidatus Nitrosopumilus sp. | reverse complement strand
TCCAAATACAGTCAGGGACAAAAAAGGTGCTCTCTTTGCAGTATTTTTTTAATAGTTCAAAGTGCAAGATGTCCATGTTGTGGTACCGTTTTAAGAACAAATCCAAGAGGCAAAAGACGGTAAAAAAATCCTAATTATTCTAATATCTTGTTTTGCAGTGTTTGTCAACAGATATGTTACTTGTATTTGTGATTCAGTAAAGATATAAACCGACCAAGATAAAATTGAAATCTCTGATCAACTAGGGATAATCTCCAATCTATGGATGCTAAGAGAAAATTTGAATGCGTCAGATGTTGTTGTAATACTTCACTGTTCAGGTATATTATCTTCTAATTATCATCAATCAGAGGGTAAAACAAATTTAGATGTTTTTCAAATAATTTTACTGCAGACAACACTAGAGTTAGTCCAGATTAGATAAAAGTACTGTGTTGTTTTTTGAATAGAATAATGATATCAAATTATATTGATTTTACAACATTAATCTAAAAACTCATGAATAATGTAAATATACAAAATAAAATTACATGGTACCAGGCTTTGAATTAATTGTTATTAGATTGGCTTACAAAAGACGGCAAACTACTTCTCACAGCAAGAATGGTAAGAACATTCTCGTATGGATTTCTGAGTATTATTCTTGCAATATACCTGAAGCAAGTTGGCTTTGATGATATTCTAATTGGAGTGATCCTTTCAGCCACTCTATTAAACAGCGTATTTTTTACATTATTTGCAAGCTTTTATGCAGACAGATTTGGAAGAAGGAGAATTTTAATAATTTATGCCATTCTAATGTCTGCTGCAGGTACTATTTTCCTTTTAACTGACAATTATTTAGCACTAATCGTTGCTGCATTAATTGGAACAATCAATGTAACTGGATCAGAGACAGGCGCATTTCTATCTATTGAACAAGCTATTCTACCTCAAACAGTAAAAAAAATCAAAAAAAGAAATACACTCTTTGCATTTTATAATATGGGTGGAACATTTGCAATGTCTGGAGGAATTTTACTGTCTGGAATACCACAAATACTCCAAGAAACTGGATGGTCATATGTTGAATCATTCAAACCTCTTTTTGCAGCATATGTAGTTGCAGGATTAATGGTTGTAATGTTGTATTTATTTTTGAGTAAAAATATAGAAGTAAAAAATAGACATCAAGTAAAAGCTAAAGGCTCTCCATTAAAACAACTTTCTCCAAAATCAAGATCTATAGTTGGAAAGCTATCCTTATTGTTTTCACTGGATTCTTTTGCAGGAGGATTTGTAATTCAAAGCATAATATCATTTTGGTTCTTTACTAGATTTGGAGTTGACTTGACTACACTTTCTTTAATCTTTGCAGTGGCAGGTGTCTTAACTGCATTTTCATATATTTTAGCTACAAGAATCGCAGACAAAATTGGGTTAATCAATACTATGGTATTCACTCATATTCCTGCCAATGTTTTACTGGTTCTACTTGCTTTTGCACCAACATTTCAAATAGCATTAGTATTACATCTTGCAAGAATGGCTTTATCTCAGATGGATGTGCCAACAAGACAATCATATATTGTTGCAGTAGTGGATGAAAGTGAACGTACTGCAGTAGTTGGAATTACAAATACATCAAGAAATGTTGCACAAGCAATTAGCCCGTCAATTACTGGAGTGATAATTCAATCATTGTGGCTATCCGCACCATTTGTAATTGGCGGGATGCTGAAAATTGCTTATGACATCGGAGTTTATTTTAACTTTAGAAAAATAAAACCCCCAGAAGAAATATCTTAGATATGTTATTTTACAACAAAAAAATTTTCTATCTATGTTAGTTCATCTCCAAAGTATAAGGCTAATTCATATTTACAATCTAATAAAATTGAAGATATGGTATGTGAAAGATATATTCCTCCGTTCTCCAATAAAATAGAATTTATTCTCTTAAAAATTAAAATGACCTAGAGAGAAAAATATCTCTCTAGGGTTATGTAATCAAATAGATGCCTTAGCAACTAGATCAATTAACATAACTTGGCGTGCAAACCAATTACTGTTTAATGTGATGTTTAAACCAATAAACCTTGTTAAATGTGGTTACCAAATGTCAAACTATCTAATTTAAAATCGCTTGTTTGAATTCTCAATAAAGCAGAGTACTACAATTGACAATGTTAAGATGAAAATGATTCTTCAGATTACATAAATTTTTAATCAATAAATTTAGCACTATAACCAGTCTAACAATACATCAAAAATAGGCGTTAACTACATACACACATCATATATTTACTAGTAGCAATATTGCAGCACATATACCAACTAAAGCAAACATATACTTTCTATATTTAGGATCACTTGTCCGCATAACATAATTTTAAACTAAAAAGCATTTAAGAATTATCTACAAATCAAAGTCAAATTAAACAAATTGGACATATAATGCTTATCTAAGTTATCAATAAATTTTACAATTATATAATTAAGATTTACACAGATTCTAAATTAAAGCGCTTGTTCGTTTTTAGTGTTCTTTTGTATATCGATAAGCTCCTCTATGTTAGTTATCATTATTTTTCCTATGCCCGCACTTGTTTTAATTGCATCCACAATTTTCTGAACGTCGGTATCTTTAGATATGATCAAAATTACGTTGCTGTCTCCAAATTCAGAAAAATACAACCAGTGTCCCATTTGGTTTGGTTCTGGAAGATTTTTACCACGTCCTTTGGCATCAAAGACAGTCAAACCAGATACACCTATCTTGTGAAGTGCATTGTTTACTTCGCTAAGCTTCTTTTCAGGAATTATTGCGCATACACTTTTCAATTTAGTCTACCTCAACTTCTCCATTTTATTTATGGTTGTTTTCCCCAAGATAATATTACGAACTTTAACCATTTTTCTTGCCAGCATAAATCCTGCACCCGACATACAGCTGCCTATAATAACATGCAATATACTAGAATCTTGTTGTGGTGCCACCATCATAACATATGCAAATCCAGCAATCATCAAAAATATACCAAATGCTGCAAACAATGCCATCATTGTTGGTACTCTAGCCGGAACCGGAGGTAGTCTAGGTTCCTTGATCGATGATTCTGTAAAATCAAGATCTTTACAAATCTGACAACAGCGATGTCGTTTCTTATTTTGCCACGAAGTATTTAGGAAAAAGAATTCTTGATGACATGAATCACATGTTCTTTTAGGGAGGGTAATTCTTCCATTATCATCAAAGTCTTGACCAATCTCTTTCATACAGGATTTACAATAGTAGCCAGGAATACGCCATTGTTTTTGGAAATTATATTTTTTCCAACCAAGTGTAACGTTACAACCAGCACAAGAAGTCATCATGCTCCCTCCACTTTACTTCCACCAGTAAAGACTTTAGCAATTCCTTTTCTTGCCTCTATTATTGGCAAGAATATTATGAAGAAGGCTGCAACACTTATCCAGACTACAGATATTCCAACCCAAACAGTGTAGGATCCAATATCAAAAACATAATCTGAAATAATCAATGGTATTGGCCATGCAAGAATAAGTACAAGTGTCATGATACCACCACCTGTAAGACTAAACCTGAATGCTTTTTTTAGAGTCTCCTCATCTTCTTCAGCTTGAATAGTATCTGCTTGGACTTCGACTAGAGTAATCTTCTGTTTGAGATCATTCCAATCAAAGGTTTTGTTGACAGCAAGGCTTCCAATTATTGCTATTGCACCGCCAGATAGAATTCCAGCAACGTTTCCAAATAGCATAGAGTGATTATGACCTAAGCTTGCAAGAGATATCTCCCCACCAAAGTCAGGCAATGATGCAGCTGTCATTACCCACGTACTTACTGCTATAAGTAAACCTATTACTGCTCCCAAGGTGGCAGCCACGCGATTGGTCTTCTTCCAAAGTATCGTCAAGGCAATTGGTATAACTGCAGCACCAATAATTATACCCATAGCTAAATATACAAAGCCCAGACTTAGCCCCATACCTAGTAATATAACAGCTAGACCGCCCATACCAAGTCCAAAGCCTACAATTGTTGCCCTAGACACTTTAACTAACGTCTTACCTGAGGCATTTGGATTCTTGTACGTTCGGTAAATATCATAAGTAATAAGTGACGAAACTGCAATTAATTCTGCAGATCCTGCAGAGGTTACAGCCATAAATAACATGGTAAGTACCATAATAGCTCCAAGTTCACCCATTAGTGCAGTTGCAGCTGCTGGAACTACTAGACCCATTTGAACTTGAGCTGGAGTCAAGTCTACATCAAGCGCTATCGCCGTCAGCCCCATAGTAGTAGCAAGAGTGAATGGAATTGCAAACCAGCAAGCACCTCCAAGCAAGAAGCCTTTGACAGTAGATGATGGCTGGGCAGCAATTGCTCTTTGCCAGTATGCTTGATCAACAAAGACAGTTCCAAAGTTACCCACAATATTGATTATACCAAACATCAATCCTCCTGCAGATGCCATAGTCAAGAACGCACCTGCAGCATTTCCTTCAACCGGACGCAAATCCGCAGCCGCAACTATCTTTTCGTACATACCTTCAATACCTCCAGTAATGTCAGTGTTGAGATATACTGCACCAACAAAGGTTAGAATTACAATAAATATTATTATTGTATGCATGTAGTCTGCAACAAAGGTTGCCTTTAATCCACCTACTAAAGTATAGATCATTACCCCAACAGGAATCAAAAATGCAGCAAGAGAGATATCCATTCCAGTCAAGCCATTAACAACTGCAGAGCCCCCAAGAAGAAGCATTGCAGTTACAATCATGTTAGTCATTAATGCAAATACTAAGAAGACTTTGTGTGAGCCATTACCATATCTTGCACGAATTATTTCTAGGAAAGTATGTGCGTTTGGTGCTTTACGTTTTAATTCAATAGCTAAAATCCCAAATAATAAAACCTGAATTGATGCTCCTGCTGCATACCAAAATGGACCACTGATCCCATATTGATAGGCAACAGTAGATGACTGAAGCAATGTAGCGGCCCATGTCCATGCTGAAACAATGGCTGCAGCAGTAAGACCGGTTTTGATGGTTCTTCCTGCAGTATTAAACATCTCAGAGGTCTGGCTAACACCAAGATACTTTTCTTCGATTTTTACCTCAATTGTGATAATTACGGCAAAAACCATACCTAATCCAACAACGATGGCCCAACCAATCCATTCAGGTAATGCTTCACCTACTGCAAATCCTTCAGTAATGGCACCTGCAGCAAAAACAGATTGTGGAATTCCGGCAAGAACAACTATTGCAACTAAAAATATCGCAGATGTAAAATAGATAGAGTTTACCTTATCCACACGAAGAGTAATTTTGGGATTTACTTAACAATTGAATAGTTATGTTTCTTTATTAACTAAATTCAAAATGCAATGAAGTGAAATCATGGGAAAATTCTAGTCGACGTCGACATGTTTAGAATTAGATTACTAAAACATAATTTGAAAAATTTTTAAAACAAGTTGTAGAGTCGCGCCATTGAAACTTTGTCTGTGGGATTCACAGTTGCAATTTTTCCATCTACTCTCACCTCATATGTTTCAGGATTAATCTCAATTTTTGGAGTAAGATCATTGTATAACATATCTTTTTTTCCAATACAACGACAGTTTTTTACTGCAAGTAATTTCTTTTTTGATTGAATTTCAGATCCAATTCCTTTATCCAAGGCTATCTGAGATGTAAAAATTACAGATGTAGATTGTGGTGTTTTACCATGAGCCCCAAACATAGGGCGATACATCACAGGTTCAGTTGTAGGGATTGAAGCATTTGGATCACCCATAATAGAATATGCAATAAATCCGCCCTTTATGATCATCTTAGGTTTTACTCCAAAGAATTGAGGAGACCAAATAACAATATCGGCTATTTTTCCAGGTTGTATTGAACCTACATAATCACTAATTCCATTAGTGATTGCAGGATTAATTGTAATTTTAGCAAGATATCTCTTAACTCTGAAATTATCATTTTGGTCATTATCTTCTGGAAGTGTACCTGTCATCTTTTTCATTTTATCTGCTGTCTGCCAGTTTCGAGTTGTTACTTCACCTACTCTTCCCATAGCCTGACTGTCAGAAGACATCATACTTAACACACCAATATCATGCAATACATCTTCTGCTGCAATTGTCTCACCTCTAATTCTAGATTCTGCAAAGGAGACATCCTCAGGTACTGAAGAATTTAGATGGTGGCATACCATCATCATGTCAAGATGTTCTGCCAATGTATTTACGGTGAAAGGTCTAGTAGGATTTGTCGATGATGGAAGGATATTTTTTTCACCAGCTATTTTCATAATATCCGGTGCATGTCCTCCTCCTGCACCCTCAGTGTGATAAGTATGAATAGACCTTCCGGCAATTGCCTCAATTGTATCATCAACAAAACCACATTCATTTAAAGTGTCAGTGTGAATTGAAACCTGAGTATCAGTTTTTTCTGCAACATTTAAAGCTGAATTAATTGTAGCAGGAGTAGAACCCCAGTCTTCGTGTAGTTTTAAACCACAAGCTCCTGCTTCTATTTGTTCTAGTAGTGCAGTCTCAAGAGAATCATTTCCTTTTCCAAGAAATCCAAAATTCATTGGAATGTCATCAACAGATTCAATCATTCTATGAATATTCCATTTGCCGGGAGTACATGTTGTTGCGTTTGTTCCATCAGCAGGGCCAGTTCCACCACCAATCATAGTAGTTGTTCCATTACATATTGCATGTATTGCTTGTTGTGGAGAAATATAATGAATATGAGAATCAATGGTTCCAGGAGTACAAATCGTATTTTCGCCTGCAATAATTTCAGTGTTTGAAGAAATGATCATATCAATATCATCCATGATGTTAGGGTTTCCAGCATTTCCTATCCCAACAACTTTTCCATCTTTAATTCCAATATCTGCTTTGATAATCCCCAAAATAGGATCCATTACAATGGCATTAGTAATTACAAGGTCAAGGGATTCGGTCCTAGATACACCACTTGCTTGTCCTAGTCCATCTCGAATACTTTTTCCTCCACCAAATACAGATTCATCACCGTATTTGATCAGATCTTTTTCAATTTCTATAATTAGATCAGTGTCAGCAAGACGTATACGATCACCAGTGGTGGGACCAAATAAATCAACATAATTTTTCCTAGGAATAATCAAAGTCATGACTATAATCCCTTGAAACCTTTTTCAGTTCCTTTTTTGAATGCATCTTCCTGTTTTTCTTTAAGATCCCCATTTACCAAACCACTGAATCCAAAAACAATTTTTTTCCCACCAAATTCAGTTAATGAAATTTCCTTTGTTTCACCAGGTTCAAATCTAACTGATGTTCCAGCAGGAATGTTAAGATGATAACCGTATGTTTGTTTTCTTGGAAAATCAAGGGCTTTGTTTACTTCAAAAAAATGTGTGTGGGATCCTACTTGTATAGGTCGGTCACCAGTATTTCTAACATTAATAGAAATTGTAGATTTTCCAACATTTGCAATAATTGGTTTGTCAGATAAAAGATATTCTCCAGGAATCATATTTTTCACACTATAGGATCATGAACTGTAACTAATTTCGTTCCATCTTCAAAAGTTGCTTCTACTTGAATTGAATGAATTAGATCAGCAATGCCAGGTAATACATCATCTTTTGATAGTATTTTTTTCCCTGAGCTCATTAATTCTGGAACAGTTCGCCCATCTCGTGCACCTTCCAAAATATGATCAGCAAGAATCGAAACAGCTTCAGGATGATTTAGTTTCAAACCTCGATTTTTTCTTCTACGAGCAAGTTCTGCTGTAACAAAAATATTTAGTTTTTCTAATTCTCTAGGAGTAAGCATCATGGAATTAGATAGAAAGTATGTGTATTTAATAATTAAAAATGTAAAAAACATCAAAATATAACTTGCTTAAAAAGCAAATCTACTTGTGTTAGAAGTCAATTCCACAATTGGGAATATTTTTGATGGCAAAGAGTTTGCTAATCTAAAAAAAGGTAATTTTGAAATCCTTTTAATTTCAAGGATGGATTTAGAAAAGAGAATATTACGAAAAAAAACAAATCTTGGAACAGATGTAGGTTTAAAATTAGAACCAGGCATTAAACTTCACCATGGAGATGTTATCAAAAATGGTGACAAAATCATCATAATAGAGCAATTACCAGAAAAAGTAATTTCGGTTAAAATAAAAAATAGAAATACAATTGATGTAGTGGTGCTTTTAGGACATATCATAGGAAATAGACATAGACCAATATCAATTCATAAAGAAGAAATTTTATTTCCAATTCAAGCAGATTCAGAAAAGGAAGTATTCATCAAACTATTTCAAAGCATAATCAATCATATTGAGATTAGAGTAGATGAACAAATATTTGTTTCACATTCAGGTGCCAATATACATGAACATTGAAGACATAGAACAAGAATTAGGAGTGATGCAGTTATCAGATTCATTTTTCCCTACAGGCATGTTTGCAACTTCAAATGGATTGGAATTTCTTTTCACAGAAAAGAAAATTCATTGCGTGAAAGACATAGCAGACATCATTAAAACAAACATCATTCAACAAATAGGACCATCAGATTGTATTGCACTTGCAAATGCATTTGACAGTGCAAACAATAATGATTACGAAGAAATAATTAATATAGATGCAATTGTTTTTGCCACAAAAGCAATAAAAGAGATTAGAGATGCATCAGTAAGATCAGGAATTCAGTTAGTCAAATGTGTATCAGAGTTTGTAAGTGGAGATGAAGTTTTGAATAAATACAAAGAAAGTATAACAAAAAATAAAGCACATGGAGTTTTTCCTGTTGCATTTGCAATATGTTGTAATGGATTAAAAATAAAAAAAGAAAAATGTATGATGATGATGATGTATGGGTTTACAGTTAGTATTGTAGGTGCTGCATTACGATTAGGGTTAATTCAACATTTTGAAGCTCAAAAAATTATTCATATGACAAAACCGATCATTAGTCAAACAATAAAAGAGAATTCAAAAAAATCACTTTCGGAAATGTGGCAATTTGCTCCTCAAACAGATATTATTCAGATGTCACATGAGAAAATGGATTCTAAAATGTTTATTACATAAAAAATAGATTTTTTATCATGATACATATTCCAAGAATTGGCATTGGTGGACCTGTAGGTTCAGGAAAAAGTATGCTTATAGAGCGTATAGTTCCAATGTT
>JAOTUX010000302.1 GCA_029863665.1 Candidatus Nitrosopumilus sp. | reverse complement strand
GAAAAATCTAATATCATAACATATGAGATTGAATCTGGAGATAGTGATGTTTTGAAATTTGTTGAGAAAAATGCAGAGATAAATCCGTCTCCAGAGACACTAAAAATAATTCAAGATAAGTTATTACAAAAATCATTTTTAAAAGAGAATAACATACCAGTTTCAAAATTTATTGAGATTAAAAATATCGAGGATGTTAAATCAGGAATAAAAAAATTTGGATATCCTGCAATGTTAAAAGCAAGACGAGATGCATATGATGGCAGAGGAAATTTCAAAATAAATTCTGAAGATGATATTCAAAATGCCTTTGATTATTTTAAAGGACAAAATCTGTTGTTAGAAAAATTTGTCAAATTTAAGATGGAGGTATCTGTGATAGCATCGCGTAACACAAAAGGTCAAATCAAAACATATCCTCTTGTTGAGAATATTCATGAAGATAATATTTTACAATTAACGATAGCTCCTGCAAGAGTGACAAAAAATATTTCAAAAAATGCAGAACGTATTGCAAATGAGACAATGACTGTTCTAAAAGGTGCAGGCGTATTTGGAATTGAGATGTTCATAACACAAAATAATGAAATCATCATTAATGAAATCTCCCCAAGAGTTCATAATTCAGGACATCATACACTACAATCTAGCGAAACGTCCCAATTTGAACAACATCTAAAAGCAATTTTAGGATTAAAATTGGGAAGTACACGGCTTTTACATCCAACAATTATGTATAATGTATTAGGTTCCAAGTCTTTTGAAGGAAAATATAACCCAATCAATCTTTCAGAACCAAATGTCTATTTGAAAATGTATGGAAAAGAAATTTCAAAACCACTACGAAAGTTAGGACATTTTAATTTAGTTGCTAACAATAATGAGACTGTGGATCAATTACTAGCAAAAATTGAAATCCTTAAAGAAAAAGTGAATATAAAATCTATTCAATAAGCCTTATTTTTTTAGCATTGATACAAGATAATACCTTTATTAATTGATAAAAAATAAATCGAATCATGGTATCTGTACCCCATGTGTTATCTGGAATTTCCATTATCCTTTTAGTAATTTATGGTGCCGATGTGATGGTCGGTGGTGGTGGTGCTGGTAATGGATTTTTACCATTTGATGCCATGACAAGAGGTATAGGATTTGGAATGCCTCCAATAATTTTATCATTTATCGCATTCTTCATATCTAAAAAACCACCTTTCAAAGGACTAGGAATTATGTTGATTATCACCGGGGTATTGATCATTATTGGTGGTGTAATGTCTATGACTAGTGCTAGTGAATCAGAAAACACTGCGAGGATGATTGGAGAAGGTGGTGCATTAATTGCAATAGGAGTTATAATATCTATACTAGGTGGTATAAAAATAAGAAAATCAGATACTTGAGATCTGTTATGCCAACTTGTACAAAATGTGAAAGTGATGTCAAAAAAGTCTATGACTGTGATCATACTAATTTTGAAGAATATTGTGTAGAATGTTATACAGAATTACATTACTATTTGACTGAAAGTGATTAAAAATGCTAACCGATAGAGAATTGGTGATATATTCATTAGGGAAAACAGAGGGACTCAATTCCATAGCCGAAACACTTGGAAATGGATTAGATGATGAAAAATATATCCAGTCATGAAAAAAAACTATGGAACTTTTAGGTGTAAAAATGCCACTAAAAGATCTTGAAAAAATATACAATGAATTTGCAGAGAAGATGCAAAATGTTGTTAACTCTCAAGAAAAAGATCTAAGCCATAACAAATAATCAAGTGTGTAAATATTCATTTTAAGAATTTTCATATAGTCTAAAAATTAAGGTGAGTTATTGAAAGCAATAATTTTGGCCGGGGGTAGAGGTAAAAGACTAAAACCCATTACAGATGACGTTCCAAAACCACTCGTACTAATAAAAAATATTCCTATTATTGAATGGCAAATAAAATATTTGAAAAGATTTGGGATTGACGAAATAATTATTTGTACAGGATATAAGCAGGAGATGATTGAAAATTATTTAGTTACAAGAAAATTAGGACTAGAGATAAAATATTCAA
>JAOTUX010000303.1 GCA_029863665.1 Candidatus Nitrosopumilus sp. | reverse complement strand
TGCTGCAATAATCTCACTTGTTGCTGCTAAAAAATTAGAAAAAGATCCAACTAGTTTTATCTTTGATGTAATTAAAAATTCTAATTCTACTGGTATTGTATCTGTAGAGAAATACATTGAAAATCAAATTGATATTTCTGATATCAAAAAACAATTATCTTATCCTGGAACTCATCATGACAATCCTCTGTACCAAATTTTTGATCAGATTTTTTATGGACCTGAATTATATAAAAAATTATTTAATAACACTTCAAACTTTTCTGAACCTGGTTTAATTGAACAAGATGATGTACTTCTAAATGATATTCTATTTAAAAAATTACAGAAAAAATTTGATTCAAAAATTGCCATGGTAACTGGAAGAGGAAAAGAATCTGTAAGTTATTCTTTAAAATCACTACTTGAAAAATTTAATTTAGATAATTCTATGTTTCTTGAAGATGAACCACGTGAACTTGCAAAACCTAATCCAAAGTCTCTTTTAAATTCAATTAAAGGAATGAATTGTACTTCAACTCTTTATGTTGGAGACTCTATGGAGGATTTTATTATGGCCAAAAGAACTGGTGATTTAGGATATGAAACTACATTTTGTGGAATTATAGGAACTAGCAAAGATCCTCAAGAAAAATTGGAACTATTTGAGCGAAATGATGCTATTTTGGTATTGGATTCAATTAATCTATTACCAAAGGTATTAAATTTAGAATGATGCAATTACATAATCTGTGAGAAAAATGGCACCACGAAAGGCATCAATTAAACGAAATACAAAAGAAACGAGCGTTTTTGTAACTGTAAATCTTGATGGTTCAGGCAAGACATCTATCAAAACCGGGATAAATTTTCTTGATCACTTGATTGTATCTTTAGGTAAACATGGGATGATGGATCTCAAAGTTGATGCAAAATCTAATGATGATATAGAGCATCACTTGATTGAAGATACTGCAATTACAATAGGACAAACAATCGACAAGGCACTAAGTTCTAGAAGTGGAATTACTAGATTCAGCTATGCATCAGTTCCAATGGATGAATCTCTTGCTGAGGCTTCAATTGATTTAGTAAAACGTCCGTTTTGGAAATTAACATTGTTGATTAAACGTAATAAGATTGAAGACATATCAAAAGAGGATCTAGAGCATTTCTTTCAATCTTTACTCCAAAATCTCAATAGTTGTATTCACCTTACTGTAAAGTATGGGGATAACGATCACCACAAAGTTGAGGCTGCCATAAAGTCGCTTGCTGTTGCATTAAGAAATGCATCATCGCTAGATAAAAAACAAAAAGGAATTCCAAGTACAAAAGGTTCAATGTAATGGTAAGTGTTGCAATTTTTGATTATGGCGCTGGAAATATTTTCAGTCTAAAAAATTCACTTGAAAAAGTAGGAGCTGCAGTTGATGTAATAACTAATTTTGATGATGAAAACACATTTTCTGGATTGATACTTCCAGGTGTAGGGAATTTTGATCCTGCAATGAACAGTATTAGGGATTTATCTAAAATTGAATTTAAAGAATATGTGGGAAATATGCCTGTTTTAGGTATTTGTCTTGGGATGGAAATGTTTTTTGAAAAAAGTGAAGAAGGTAAAGAGAAAGGTCTGAATGTTATTGATGGTGAAGTTGTCATACTTCCTTCTAGTATGAAAGTGCCACACATGGGATGGAACAATCTTGAAATAAAAAAACCTGGAAAAATACTTGAAGGTGTGAAAGATGGTTCATGGGCCTATTTTGTTCATTCGTATAGGGTAAAGCCCAATTCTAATGATGTCATAACTGCAGTATCTGATTATGGGCTTAAAGTTCCTGCTGTAGTGGAACAAGATAATTTCTATGGTACTCAATTTCATCCTGAAAAATCAAGTACAGTAGGAAAAACAATGTTGGAGAATTTTCTTAGAGAGTGTAAAAAATGAAAATTATCCCTGCAATTGATCTTATGGATGGCAAAGTTGTTAGATTGTACAAAGGAGATCCTGACCAAAAGACTGTGTACAGTGACAATCCTATAGAGATTGCAAAAAAATGGGAATCTGCAGGTGCAGATATTCTAC
>JAOTUX010000301.1 GCA_029863665.1 Candidatus Nitrosopumilus sp. | reverse complement strand
TGTACGCATAGTCACCATTTTCCCCTATATTTGTTTGTGCAAAATGAATTACATCATTTTTTTGGAAAATTTGAATTATTACTGGATATCCTTCAACAGGATTTATGACATTTCCTTCAACAAATCCCCATGGTAATGTATTTGTCTCTGGAGCGTGAAAAAGGATAGTAGTTTTTTCAATTCCCATAATTCCACTTAGAGGAATAATTTCTGTCTGAGACTCATGTGTATGACTATTAATCAAAACAATACCGGAATGAGGATGTGCAAAAACAAAATCTGCAGAAAAAGATAAAAGAATTGTCAAAGTCAAAATACTTGAAAATAAAATGAATTTATTCATATCAAATTGCAGATAGAGAGTAATTTAAGAATTTTTCAAGTTAGAGATTATCGATCAGAGGTTTAAGATTTGAGGGTAATTCTGTCAATTCAGTGTGACTTTCATTGTTTTGGAGAATTTCAGGTCCTATACGTCTAACCCTTTGAGTTCCAATTAGAGTGTCAATATTTCTTTGAATATCTTTTTCGGATAAGATATTCTTTAATTTTTCCACAACAATTTCCTCGTTTTCAAATTTTTTAATTCCATATTGAACGAGAATAATTTTCTCTTCTAAAGAAAATTCTGCCATATAAATCCCAATAAAATTACGGCTAATAATCTTTGTATTATAAAAAATAGTTAAAATATGATGAATTAAGAATTACTTTGTTTGGTAACTAAACTACAATTAATTTCAAATGTATTGACTACGAAAAGATATGCTATGATTGCAATAATTAGCGGTCTAGGATTAGGAATAATCTATTATTTTTTAACAATGTCAATGTTACCTACTCACTTTGATGTTGCAGTAGATCTAGCACCATCATACCTCATTACATCAATCAGTCTAACAGTTGTAATTTCGATGTTGGCTGGAATAAATTTTGCAATGATGGCATTTAAGATAAAGAGAATGAAAATGATGAATTCTGTAAAATCAAACTCATCAGCTTTTCTAGGAGGAGCTTTTGCGGCATTTACTCCAGGATGTCCTGCCTGTACTGCACCTCTAGCAGTGATTTTAGGTGCAATTGGAGGATTATCATTATTCCCAATGCAAGGATTAGAGCTAAAGTTTGTTTCAGTAGGAGTTTTGATTTTTTCTATCTATTGGATAGCAAGAGGACTCCAAAGTAGAAGTTGTTGTAAAATAGGATAGAATTATTTCAATTGAGATTCTTTGTAAGGGATAAAGCAGATTGTTCAAATCCTAAATTTTTATAGAATCGGTGAAATTCTTTACGTTGATTTCCGGATTCTAATCTTACTCTATGACAATTTTTCTTTTTTTCAAGCCATAGGCCATCTTTTAGATTGTTACATTTTTAATTATAGAATTTTGAGTTCAAAAACTTCTTTAAGGATAAAAATAGATTCGCAACTGTATACTTGGACAATATTCTGTAAAATATCATTAACCTGAGAACAAAAATTCAATAATGTAGATATCATTTTAAAAATAGAAGTTATGATAATAGATGCAAGAGTTAATTTCAAAAATGAAATTCAGGTTTAGGTTTAACTAGGAATATACCACATCAGAAAAAGATTTGTCATTTTTTAAAACTGTAGAAAAAAGACGTTCAATTAGATCATTTTTGAATAAACCTGTAGAAAAATCAAAGATACAAAAAATTTTAAAAACTATTTGGATGGGTCCTTCGGCAAAAGGCTCACAAAATTATCGGGTGTATATAGTTGAAGACATAAAGAAAAAAGAAAGACTAGTAAAAGCAACATATAATCAAGAATATGTAAATTCTAGCTTAGTTTTGATTTTCTGTACAGACCCTAAAAGAATAAAGTTCATGGGTACTAGAGGTGAAAAACTTCTTGCGGTTCAGGATACTGCTATAGCTGCATCGTATGCACAATTAGCCGCAACAGCCCTAGGATTATCAAGTGTATGGATAGGGCATTTTAAAGAAAAAGAAGTTGCGTCAATTCTTAAAACAAAACTTCGACCAGTAACAATTCTTCCAATAGGGTATGCACATGAAAAACCACAATCAAAGAAAAATTTGAAA
>JAOTUX010000027.1 GCA_029863665.1 Candidatus Nitrosopumilus sp. | reverse complement strand
TCTTACACCAATAGAAGTATCTCTTCTATAAGGACCAGTAGATTCAAACTCTCGATATTCTTCCATGAATCGTGGAGGACTAGTTTTGCCAATCAAAATATCACCTCCCTTGATAGGAGCTTCTGCTGCAACAACCCCATCTTCTTCAAGTAGTCTGTATGCACGTTCTCCTTTGTATCCTCGGATATTATCTTCAGCATTAGGAATTTCAAAGCTATCGCGCATTCCTCCAGGATATTGTTTTGCTTCGGCATCATAAATCCTATAAAAGAAAGTTCGCCCTAATCCTCTATCAACAGAGGCTTTACTTAGTACAATAGCATCTTCAATATTATAGCCATCAAATGGCAACACTGCAACAACACAGTTTTGACCAGCAGGTCTGTCTTCTAGTCCCAAAAGCTTCATTGCTTTGGTATTAACAATTGGGGTTTGTGGATACAACATAAAGTGTTGTCTAACATAGGTACTAGTATTCATCATAGGTGTAGAAAATCCCAAACTTTGTTTTGCCATTGCAGACTCATACGTATTCCTTGGGGATTGATTGTGTTCAGGATAGGGAATGATGGAAGCTCCTGCACCCAGAATTGCTGGTGGAAACACTTCAAGATGAGTATGTTTCTTTGCATTTTTTTCATCCAAAGTAACATAACAATTTTCTTCTTCATTTGCATCAATCATTTCCAAAATACCCATTCTCAAAAGATCAGTCCATGAAAGTAATTTCTTTGAAATTTTATCCAACAGTTCCTGAGTTAACAATGGTTTGTTATCTTTGATAATAATAAGTGGTCTTAATACTCGTCCAGCATTACAATTTACATAAAGTCTTCTTGTTGAACCTTCAATTTCAGATTTATGAAATGAGACTCCAACATGAGGATGAATCTTTGAATTTCTTCTAAGATCCCTAAGAGATTCAGCTAATTCTGCACCATCCTTGTAATATCCAATTAAACGACCATCAACAAACACCCTAGTACCATCTTTTTTCAAATCTTCTTTAGCATCAAAGAAATGTACAGTTCCAAGATCATATAGTTTTTCTACAATTTCTTCAGACGGAACATTAACAGAGATAATTCCAGATAGTGCTAAATTTTTTACTAAACCACAATTTGATCCTTCTGGAGTTTCACTTGGGCATATTCTTCCAAAGTGTGTTGCATGTAAATCTCTTGCTTCAAAATTTGGCTGAGTTCTACTAAGGGGGGATTGAATTCGTCTAAGATGGCTAATCGTTGAAAGGTAATTGGTTCTATCAAGTAACTGAGTAACACCAACACGTCCTCTTCCCCAATTTCCAGTTGCAATAGCATTATTTAGTTTATCAGTAATTATTCCTGGACGAATTGCTGCAGCAACGGCATTGATTCCACGTTTTTGACCTGATCTTTCTAATTGATATTTCATATCTCTAACCAAATTTCTAAATGCAGTCCTAAACAGATCCGCTAACATTTGTCCTGCAAATTTGATTACTTTATTACCATAATGATCTTTATCGTCAGGTGAAATCCAACCAAGTTTTAATTCTGATAGTTTACAAGCCGCTTCACCTAAGAATTGAGCTTTTTCTTTCCTATTTTCAGGATGTTTGCCCAAGTGAGGTAACAATCCCCAATCAAGTAAAGTCTCGGCACGTTTTATCTGGAATTCTTCTAACATTCCAGGTGCGATTCTTTTACTAATGTATACTATAGCATCTTTTGACGTTGGAACATCACCTGCCTTTTCAAATGAACCTTCTAGTTCATCCTGAATTTCATCTACCAATGAAACTACTGTGGCTATTTCTCTATCAGATTCTAATCCAAGAGCTCTCATCAATATTACAACTGGAATATCAACAGGAGAGCCAGGAATTCTAGCAACAATTAGTCCATCATTTTTCATAACAAGTTCTAATTTGGCACGATAACCAACAATAGAAGAATAAACTTTAGCTTTGAAAACAATATTTCCACCTACAGTTTCTCTATCAACAATAATTTTATTATAAGAAAGATCTTCTAATCCCACAATTACTCTTTCAGAACCATTAATGATAAAATAACCACCAGGATCGTTTGAGTCTTCCCCATGTTCAATTAATTTTTGAGTAGAAAAATTATGTAAGATACATGCATTGGATTTTGTCATTACTGGAACATCCCCAATGTGAACAAATCTAGATTCTAAAATTTTTCCATCCTCTACTACACTAGCTTCCATCATTACGGGTGCAGAATAAGAAACATTCCTTAATCTCGCTTCAGCAGGGGTGATATGAGTGATAGAGCCATCCAATTCCATCATTCTAGGTTGTTGTAGTTTGACTTTACTTAATTGAATTTTGTAGGGGTATTCAGCATTTTCAATATCTATTTGTCCAACTTCATTAATGATACTTTGAAGTCCTCTTTCTAAAAATTCATCAAAGGAATTTAGATGCTGACGTGCAATACCTTCACGTTTTAGAATATCTTGAATTACTGGCCAACGTTTGGTTGAAGGATCTACCATATCTATACTTCCACCACATATCTGTAATAGAGACTCGTACCTGCAGTTGGGCTTTTCCGGGTAATCTTTATCATATCCCCAGGTTTTACACCAAGTCCCAAAATTGCAGGATCATTTACAAAGATTAACGGTAGCTCAGTAGGTGTACAATTATATTTTTGTAAAACTTCTTCGGCTTCTTGTTTAGAAATAATTTCATGTTTTGGCACATAGATGTGATCAGGTACTAGAACTTGATTTTTCTTAATTGCCATTTACAATACCTCCACATGGAACATTAAATGTAACAGTAAATAATACACACAAACTGTCAAAATCTCACGCTCGGGTTAATATATATCTAATCTGAAATTCGTTAAACACTGTTTTTTCTATTTTGTCAACAAATTTTTTCACAACCTTAAATAGTAGAAATTTAGGCGTAAAAATGATGAAAGCTCATCTATCGGTGTTTGCCTTATCTGCAATTTTGGTTGTAAGTATTGGCATGGCACCAGCATTTGGACAAGTACAAAACTCAATTGTTGTTACTACAGACAAAGCATCCTATTCAGAGGGTGAAACAATCATAGTAACAGGGGAAGTTAGAGATCTGTATTCGGGAACTCCAGTAAGTGTAATCGTTCAAGCTCCTAATGATAATAGAGTATCAATTGCACAAGTAACAATTGGTGCTGACAAAAGATTCAGTACTGAAATTGCGGCAGGGGGAGCATTGATGAAAGCAAGTGGAACATACACAATTACAGTTCAATATGGAACCGAGAATAGATCAGCAACAACATCATTTGAATTTGGAGGCTCCACAGCGACTTCAACACTAAGTGATACAACTGTTGTAATAGAAGGTTCCAACGATTTGATAGGATATGAAATTACAGGCGGCAAATTACTAAGTATAATGCCTGATGTGGATGCAAATTCACTGATTATTTCTATTGATGCTACAAGCGATGGTTCACTAACCCTCACAATTCCCAGATCTGTAGCAGATGCATTATTCGAAAATGGTGATGATGACGAATTCTTTGTCTTGGTTGATGGAGAAGAAGTAGACTTTGATGAAACAAAAACATCAACAGATAGAACACTCACCATATCATTCCCAGAAGGGGCTGAAGAGATCGAAGTAATCGGCACATGGGTAGTCCCAGAGTTTGGTACAATTGCAGCCATGATTCTAGCAGTAGCAATTATCTCAATAATTGCAGTATCTGCAAAATCAAAACTTAGTATTATACCAAGATACTAAATTTCATCTTTTTTCTCTTTTTAAATATACATAAATAACAATATAGATGGAACGAAGTAGGATGAATTTTAAACGTTCTACAACATCAATGGCAATAGCCCTCATGGCACTGTCGTTAATTTCAATGACCTCAATTCAACAAGACGCGTTTGCCCAAACTCTTGGAATGTCCATTACAGCAACGGCTGATAAAGGTTCAGACATAATTACTGTCACAGGTAAGACAATTTCACATCTTACGGATGTTACTTTTAACATAACATCTCCAAGTGGAAATAATCTTGTCACGGTTGATCAAGTATCACCAGATGATAATGGAGAATTTACAGTAGAGTTCAAAGTTGGTCCAACATGGACTGAAAATGGATTTTATGAAATTGAAGCAATGCAAGGCATACAAAAAAATTCATTGTATACTTTGCATGTTCTTGTTGAAGTAACAAATGGTTTGACTGAAAAAACTTCTGCAACTGAATCTAATTTAGAAACAGGGATTTTTGTACCAAATCAAACAAATGTTACTAGAGATTCAGGAATTGAAATTTATGCAGATGCTGTTGTGGGATCTACAATAATTGAGATTACAGGACAGACAGATAGAGTAAGTCAAGATATTACATTGACGGTAACTGCACCAAATGCAAATGTAGTATCAGTAGATCAAGTATCACCAATGCTTGATGGAGGATTCACTTCTGTAATTACCACAGGAGGACCATTATGGAAACAAGATGGTATTTACACTGTAACTGCACAACAATTTGAAGATCCAAAATATACCGCTTCAACTGAAGTAGATATTAAGGATGGAGTAGTAATCCCAGAGTTTGGTACAATTGCAGCCATGATTCTAGCAGTAGCAATTATCTCAATAATTGCAGTATCTGCAAAATCAAGACTTAGCATCATACCAAGATACTAAATTCACAACTTTTTTCTCTTTTTAAATATACATAAATAGAGACATATGTAATTCGCAACAAGATGAACAGCCGTACGTCGTTTGCGCTATTAGCCATTTTGACTGCAGTCAGTACCTTAACCGTATCATCAGCATATGCAGAAGAACTGGCATGTGTAGATTGTTCTTTGGAAGATGTCAGAGTAGCAGCTAATCAAATGTTACTTGAAGATATTCCAGTATCTGTTTGGACAGACAAAGTAGAATACAGTCACAATGATACGATTATGGTGAAAGGGCAAGTAGCAAATATAGCTTCTGGATTTCCAGTTACAGTTACTGTTGTGAACCCGCTTAACTCCATTGTTACAGTTGATCAACTCACTATAACAGAAAATGGTAATTTTGAGACAACATTATACACAGCAGGTGAAATGTGGAAATACAACGGTACCTACACCATTAAAGTAAACTATGGCAGTGCTGAAAAAAGTAATAATGCAAAAGTTGAACTAACAGGTGAAGTTGCATACATACCATATAATACAACAGATAGACCAAGTAAACAATGTGGCACTAATGATATAGCTGCAAATGGTCAATGTGTACCATTTAGTATTTTAGGCGGAATGGTAACTAGTGCAACTATCAATACTAATGATAATTCAATTGTCATTAGCATCAACGCTGAAGAAGACGGAATATTAACAGTAACCCCATCGAAAACAGTCCAAGATGGTATCTTCATGGTACTAGTAGATGGAGAGGAATGGGATGATGTAGAAATTGTTGCAAATGAAGTAACAGTTATGTTCCCAGCAGGCGCTGAAGAAATTGAAATTATTGGTACCTTTGTAGTCCCAGAGTTTGGTACAATTGCAGCCATGATTCTAGCAGTAGCAATTATCTCAATAATTGCAGTATCTGCAAAATCAAGACTTAGCATCATACCAAGATACTAAATTCACAACTTTTTTCATTTTTTCATTTTTGATAGTAAAGGAAATATACAAATGTGCATTTGAAACTTTGTGGGTTTTAGAATACTTTATGGTCTCATAATATTACTAACTATTTCTGCTGGAACAGTTTTTGCACAAGAATCTATGATTACAGTTCAAACAGATGATAACAACTATGATGAAGGAGATACAATTGTAATTTCAGGAAAAATAGCTACAAAGGTAGGCAGCACACCAGTAACGTTACAGCTCTTGACTGAAGGTAATCTTATAGATATTGCACAGATCACAGTAGCACAAGATGGGAGTTATTCACATACAATAATTGCAGAAGGCCCATTATGGAAACAAGGAGATTATCTAATCAAAGTATCATATGGAGAAGGAAATATTGCAGAATCAGAATTTGGTTTTACACCTAAATCAAGTTCAATTAAAACTACAACTAATTTTGAAGTAGATGCTGGAAGTTATGGAACATTTGATGTAGAATACACGATAAAAGGAGGCACAGTTAAAGATATGGTAGTAAATTCGGATATTTTCGGAGTAGTAGTTGAGATTGATTCAACAGATGAAGGAGCCATAACATTAGATTTACCAAGAGAGTTTATTGATGCTGAAAAACAAAATGGCAAAGATGAAACTTTCATTATTTTGATAGATGGGATTGAAGTAGCATATCAAGAAACAATAAATTCAGAGTCTAGAATAATAACAATTAATTTTGAACAGGGGGATTCAAAGATTGAGATTATTGGAACTTATGTCGTTCCAGAATTTAGCATTGTAGTGATTATTTTAATTGTAGGTATCATGACAGTAATTTTGGTTACAAAGAATAGATTCCAAATTAAAATTTAGTTGTTAGAAACAAAAGAATATTTTTCTTTAAACGGGGAAACTAATCTTAGTTCTTGTACTGCTTTTTTGAGAATCTCAACAGTTTGTTCAATTTCTTTGACATCATTAAACATTCCAATAGTCAATCGTAATGAACCTGTAATTTGTTCATGTGAAAAACCCATAGCCTGTAAAACATGTGAAGCTTTTTGTGTATTAACAGAACATGCAGAACCTGTAGAAGCTGCAATTCCATATTCATCAAGTTTGATTATTAGATCTTCTCCATTAACACCAAGAAAAGTAAAATGAGCATTATTTGGTAGTCTAGATTTAGGATGACCGTTTAAAGTGGTTTTAGGGATTTCGTTTAGTATATTTTCAATTAGTATGTCTCTAAGTTTTTTCACATAATACATATTTTCATTTAGGTTATTTTGTGCAAGTTCACACGCCTTACCAAATCCAACAATATTTGCAACATTTTCGGTTCCAGAACGTAGGCCATGTTCTTGACCACCTCCCAAAATGACAGGATCAATATCAATACCTTTTTTGATATACAATGCGCCTATTCCCTTTGGGCCATAGAGTTTATGAGATGAGATAGATAACAAATCTATACCTAATTCTTTAACATTAATGGGGATTTTACCAACTGCTTGAACGGCATCAGTATGAAAAAGAATTTTATGTTCATTACATATTTTGGCAATTTCAGCAATAGGTTGTATAGATCCAATTTCATTATTTCCAAACATAATTGAAACAAGATTTGTTTTTTCAGATATACAATTTTGTAGATCTAAAGGATCAATAATACCAAATTGATTTACCGGAAGAAAAACAACATCAAAGTTATCTTGAATCAATTTTTTACATGGTTCTAAAATTGCATCATGTTCAATAGAAGATGTGATGATTTGAGAAAGAGGAGTTTTCATAGATATTCCTCTTAATGCAGTATTGTTTGATTCAGTACCACCAGAAGTAATTAAAATTTCAGAAGGTTCTGCATTGATTAAAGATGCAATTTGTTTTCTTGCTTTTTCAATTGCTTTATGAGCTAATCTCCCATATCTATGAATAGATGATGGATTTCCATATTGATCTTTAAGATAGGGCAGCATTGAGTTTAAAACAGTTTCATGGATTTGAGTAGATGCTGCATTATCAAGATAAATCAATCTGTAATCACATTAATTTTTCCTGGTTTATATCCTTCTTGATCAATTTCAACTGCAATAAATCCAATCATTTTTAATTTCTCAGTAATTTGTTTCAAGATTTTATCATCAAATACAGATATCATTTCTTTATCAACTTCAATTTTTGCAGATCCGTCAAAATCACGAACTCTAACTTGTTTCACTTTTGTAAGTTGTTTTACAATTGTTTCACCGAATTCTATTCTAGTTAATTTTTCAGCAGTGACCCTCTGCCCCCAAGGAATTCGTGATGCCAAACATGAATTGGATGGTCTATCATATACAGATAATCCTACTAATTCTGCGGCATCTCTAATTTGTGATTTTGAAAAATTAGTTTCTACAAGAGGACTTCTAATTCCATTTTTTCTTAACGCCTCAATTCCAGGCCTATAATCACCTAAATCATCAAGATTAGTCCCATCAACAATAATTTGAATATCATATTTCTGAGCCAATTCAATCAAATGATCCCCCAATTCCAACCTACAATGAAAACATCGATTAGAATCATTTTTTATGAATTCTTTATTTTCAAGTTCATTATAATCCAAAAAAAGTTGTCTAATACCTATTTCAGAACATATTTTTTTTGCCATCCTAAGTTCTTCTTCAGATAGAGTTTTGTAATCAGCAGTAACTGCAATAGCAGAACTGCCTAGTTTTTGAAAAGCAGCATACGCAACTAATGCACTATCAACACCACCAGAAAGCGCCACCATTACTTTGTTTTTATCTTCAAACCAATTTAGAAGATCATTTATCTTTGTCATTAGTGGCCTCTAATTTTTCAATTTCTTTTCTTAATAATAACTCGGTTTCCTTAATTGATTTATCTATAGCATTAGATACACTCTTCAAATTATCAAATTCTATTTTAAAACTAGTTTTTCCTTTAAAAAAGGATTTTTTATAACTTATTCGAAAAGATTGATTGTTTAAAGTTAAAGAAACATTATGAATAGATCTAGGGACTATAATTCGATTAGATTCAGAAATTCTAATTCCCAATGTTCCAGTTTCTAATATTAGTGTGTCAATTATTTCATCAATATTTTTAGTATTACAGATTACGGATACAAGATGTGTAGGTCTTCCTTTCTTAGTAATTCCATTATAAATTGAAACATCTTTTGCACCTTTTTCCATGATTTTTTCAATCATATTTCCAAGTATTTCTCCAGAAACATCATCTACATTTGTTTCAAGGATTTTTACTGAATCAATTTCAAAATTATTTTCAGAGCCCCGAACAATTTTTAAGACATTTGAAAAAGTTTGGAATTCTTTTTGTCCAGCACCATAACCAATAGATTCAATTTTCATTGAGGGGTAATAATCCATCGAAATATCAACTAAATTGACCAGAACACAAGCACCAGTAGGAGTAGTAAGTTCTTCATTAGCATCATTCCCTTTGATCATCAGATTTGAATTTTTTAGAATTTCAAGAATTGCGCTTGCAGGATTTGACATTATGCCATGTGAAAAAACTACAGATCCTCCACCAACAGAGATAGGTAAACAGATGAATTTTTCGTCAAATAGTTGTAGATCTTCTAAAGCAATGGTTATACCAACAATATCTACAAGAGTGTCAATAGAAGAGGCTTCGTGAAAATGAACCGAATTTTCAGGAATTCCGTG
>JAOTUX010000300.1 GCA_029863665.1 Candidatus Nitrosopumilus sp. | reverse complement strand
AACACTAGTAGAATTATGTCTGGCTCAAAACCTGCGGTAATTTGCGGTGGTGCTATTTATCTGGCGTGTATTGCAAATAACGAGTATCACTCCCAACTAAAGATTGGAGAAAAAATCAAAGTCTCTGCCCCCTCCATTAGGAAAGCAGCCAATGCTTTGGGCAAGGGATTGTCTGTTGAGAGAACCAATAATGATCTTAGTTGAAAGATTTCCATGCACGGACTAACCCTCATGTTCTAATGGATCAGCCTTTCTTTCTAGAGTTTTGGGGAAAACTCCGAATTGATAATTGTTGTTCCCGAACTGATACCGAATTGATAAAAAAATAGAGAAGTTGGGGGTGGGGGTTATTGCCCGTATTTGGCATCATCTTGTCTGTTTCTGTACCTGTCATACAAATACAAAATTCCTAGTCCTGCCAACATAACTCCAACAATAATCAAAGCTATTTTTGCAGTACTTGTCTTTCCTGAAATGTCAATTCCCTTCTCATCTTTGAGGTATGTCTCAAACTCTTGAGGTCTGTCACTGAACTGTCCCAAGTTTTTCATACTGTTAACGTGGTAGGTCCTTGGTTTCTTGTCAGGCCCTCTTTCTCTGCTGCGAGGTTTTCTTTCCCTGTGAAAGGTTTGAGCATCTTCTATTGTATCTTCAATTTCTCCAACATTGTCTTTTTCAACCATCATGTAAAATCACCTCCTCTGGTCATGACGTAACCAGCAATGATTTTCTCAACGGTTTTTTTGTGGAGTCTCATCACTCCGTTTTCTCTAATCTTCTTTTGCAAGGAAATTAGGTTACTTCTAGAAATTCCAAACTTGTAGGAGTCCTTTGGTCTAATCTGGAGAATTTTCTCATTTAGGTTATCATAGACCACGACGTTATCGGATATTTCAGAAATTCCTAGAACATTGGCAGTATCAAAATTTGCTACTTCCTTTCCGACATATTTTATCTGATTCCTGTCTATTTTCATGCGTAATCTGGGCAACAATCCAACATCATCACCCGACTTTGTTTCCTTGTGGTCAGCATAGTCATCTAATGTTTTACTCAATGGTTTCCAATATGGAACGGTATCTGCAGAGTCTGAGAATTTTTTCCCAGTTGTATAATTCGTAAATTGCATGTACTGAATACATTCTCTATTCTTTGCATCAAGATACGGCAAAGTTGGGATTATCACATTTCCATTTTCATCTGTATTGCATCCTGCACCAACAAGTATCTTGTTGAAAGGTCTTAGATTGAAGAATCTGTTCAACACGATTGGTGTTGTAATATTCATCTTGGATACGGCATATTTGTTTTCATACTTGTCAAGTATCTCCTGTTTATTTTCTGGATGGTAATGTATTGCAAGTATATCACACCACCATTTCTCTTTATCAGCGTCTAATAGATGAGCCAAACCATGAGACGTGAACTTGTGAATCTCAAATTTGTTTTTTGTATTGCCATACTCAAACAACACATATCTCTTGGATGAGATCCCATAGAACAAGACATTATCCAATAGTTTTCCGTCATCAGATTTTTCAATCTTGAAAATCTGTACATTATTTTTATATGGATTGAGTTTCTTGAAAAATTCTTGAATCTCTTTTACATGTTTTGATGAAACCATAATACTGTCTGTGTACATGTAAGTGACGTATCCATTTCTGTGTGAGGTAACAATACTTTCGGCTACTGCCAAAACCAATCTTGCAGCAGCGGGCAAGAACACTCCAAGTATTGGGTTGAAATGCTTTGCAGGAATTTCTTTTCTCGATATTGTATTTTGATCAACTGAAAATGATTCATCAATCTCATAGACTGTTATGAGTTGATTTTTCTTTTCTGATTTAGACCTTCACATTTTCTATGTGGGTCTTTTTTTAACTCAAACACCAGTGTTTTCATCTTTAGTAAGTTCAAGATAGACTTTGTCACCTACTGAGAGATTCATTTCCCTGTACTCGTGCATGTCAAGCTTTAGTGATGTACCTCCCGGCATCATCCCGCCCGCACCTGAAAACATCCTATTCAAATTTTTCACCATGTCTCCCATTTTGGCAGGGTCCATCATCTTTGAGGGATCAAACTGGGAGAGATTTTTGTTTCCCTCTTTAAG
>JAOTUX010000299.1 GCA_029863665.1 Candidatus Nitrosopumilus sp. | reverse complement strand
AGAAATCGCCAGATACGATGGTGATGACCCATTAAATCCTGGAATTCTTTCAACAGAAGGACTTGATGTACAAAGAATTTTCATTCCTTCTGAAGGCCAAATTAGAATTGATATTTTAGTTTACGGTACTGGTTTAGATTATAATCCAAAATATGCTGGGATTGGTTCATCATTAATTGAAATGGGTCCAGGTTCATCAAATGTTTCAACGCCACCAGATTTACCAACTACAATACCTCCAATATCTGAGAATGCAAAAATTCCAGCATGGATAAAAAATAATGCCGAATGGTGGGCTGCAGGACAAATAGATGATAATTCATTTGTTCAAGGAATCCAATATTTGATCAAAGAGGATATCATAATAATCCCTCCAACTACACAAGGCACTGGTTCTGACTCAAATAAAATTCCAGCATGGATAAAAAATAATGCCGAATGGTGGGCTGCAGGACAAATAGATGATAATTCATTTGTTCAAGGAATCCAATATTTGATCAAAGAAGGAATTATGAAGATTCAATCATAAAATTTTAAATAAATTTTGTAAGGCTACAGAACAATGAATCAATCTTCTACTGATACAAGAATGGAAGAAACAAGCAAAATTTTTCAAATATTCATAAATGGCATTCAACTTTTGAAGAAAAAGATCAAGTGACAATAAATGAAACTTATATCCATAAAAAAAATCCAAACAAGTGGATATAGATTAAATTTCTCCTCAATAATCATTGTTCTAATATTTTCGTCCTTACTTGTAATTACATTTGACAATGTTTATGGACATGGAGTTGGGAGTGAAACTTTTCCTCCTTTGGAATTAGATGGAAGACTAGTCACTTTAGAAGTTTCATCTTCAAAAAGTGATCCCAATACTAACGATGATCAGCAGGTCTCTATTTCGTTTCTTGATTTTGATTCTAAAATTACCTTACGTGATGTTACTTTTTTAATAAAGTCTGAACGTGGTGAAAAATTTCTATTTGAACAAGAATTTAAGGCAGATAATGGATTCATAGTTTTTAATTTTGTATCTGAAGATACTGATTCTATCATAATAGAAGAAGATAGTGACAGCAATCTCTTTGGTTCTATTTTAGGACTTGAAAGTAGAATGATTCACGTAAAAGGACCAAAACTTGCTGAAGGTGGTTTGTATAAATTTGATATTAGTATACTTACTGCTGATGGATATTCAAAAAAACTAGATGAACCGCTAGTTTTCAATGCAGGAATTTCTATTGCTCAAACAAGCAAACATGATTTTATTGATCCAAATTTTGGAGAACAAAGTATTGATGTAATAACATATTATGATGAAATTTCAGATTTTCAATACAATCCCAATCAAAAAGAAATTAGTTTTTTTATGCCGTTTGAATGGAGTGAATCAAACATAAATCAAACTTCTGTTGTTCATGAAGAAATTGCAATTCCAAAACAATTTGGAGACTTACTTGTATCTGGATTTACAATGAGTGTAAATGGAGTAACATTATCTGAAGATATTGTAAATATTGATGATTTTTTTGTTGATGAGCGTGTAGTACATTTTATCGTATATCAAAAAGAACTATTGAAAATTTTTGAAAATAACTCCAATCAGAATGGGATGAATTTCATAATCAAACCTGACCGTGATTATATTCACTTAAGTTCAATTACTGATAACGGACAATTTAGAATCCTTACATCTTGGGAACCTGAAAATTTAAAATCTAATTCACATGTAAAAATAATTTTTGATGTGACTGATATTTTCTTAAAGAATAGACCCGTTGCCACAAACTATGAATTTTCCATGACGCAAAATAATAAAATAATTTTTGAACAAAGTGGAATTAGTACAGATTCCAAAGATGAACATAATGTTGTAGAATTTTTGATTCCTCAAGATGTAACAGGAATTGTTCATCTAAATTTTAAAAATCTGGCTAACAATAATCTTGCAAAGACAACTATCCCTATCGTAATTGATCGAGTTGCAACTCAATCTGATTCTATTCCGATACCTGAATGGATTAGAAACAATGCATTATGGTGGTCTCAAGAACAAATAGACGATAATACATTCATCCAAGGATTGGAATTTTTAATTAAAAATAAAATTATTATA
>JAOTUX010000298.1 GCA_029863665.1 Candidatus Nitrosopumilus sp. | reverse complement strand
TGGTGCTGTATTGAAAATCTTTGCAGTTTCTCTATTTTGCATATGGCTTTTCAAAATTCCGTTTTCTATCAGTTCGGTTCTTCTAGTTTTTACTCCTTCATCGTCGTAATAATACCACCCTAAGTTCCCTTTAATTGTAGGATCGTCAAACACATTTAGTTTATCTGAACCTATTCTTTCTCCGATCTTTCCTTTCCACCATGCGCCTCCTGCCCATGCCATCTCTTTTCCTAAAACTCTATCTGCTTCAGATGGATGCCCTAGTATTTCATGTGTAAGCAATGATACAAAATCTGGATTCATCACCACTGTTGTCTTTTCTTCTTTTGTGGGTTTTGCATCAATTAATTGTGATGCTTTCAGAGAAATTTTCTTTGCACTTTTCTGAATTTTACTTTTATCTCTAATCTGTTCCATTCCTCCTCTGCCTCCCTCTGTAATGTTTATTGATTGAGTTATTCCTGACTCGCGAGCAGTAGCTATTATGTCTACGATGACATCGGTAAAGTTTTGCATAATTGATGAACCTTCACTATTTACAAAATATTTTGAATTAACTATGTATTGTGGATTAACAACTGATTTTATGATTCTTGGTGTGTCTGATATTATTTCATTGCATTCAAACCCTACCTCAATTAATTTTTCTAATTCTGGTTTTTGAATAACTGGATAATCTATCTTAATTTTATTGATAGGATTTGGATACAAATCAATCTTATTTTTTTGGTTTTTTGCATAGTGTGAGGAATTTTGAATAGCATTGTTTATTTCATCTTTGATTTGTTCAAATGAATCTGGGTTTGTAATTGAACAAAAACTCCATGTGTTATCTTTTATTAATTTGATACCGATTCCTGTATCTTTGTTGACTCTGACATGTTCTGTTTCTCCGTTCTCTATGAGTATTGATTTTCTTTCATACTCTTCTGATCTTGCATCTATGTATTGCACTCCATGATCAATTGCGTATTTTACTGCTCTATCTGATAGTTCTTGTAATTCTAGATTCATACTTTATGCATGTTAGGGGTATTCGTAAATCTTCTGTATTTCTAATGGTTTGATATTGCAGGCATAGTAAAGTAATACTCATCTTCAAAATCATAGTCTGTTGTGCCATTCTTGCGTAAAAACTCAAAATATTCAGTACAATTCTTGTAGAATTCTTCATTCTTTGTATGTTCTTGGCTCATGTTTTTCTTTGTCTGAATGTACATTTTTTCAAGATAGTGAGTGATTTTAGTTCTGAGAGTTTGTTTTCTTTAAGTAAAAATTTAACTCAAAAATAAAACAAATCATCAAAACTAGAAATTTAGATTAAATCTCATTCCTGAATTGAGTTTTGCTGCTTACTTTTTTACAAATGTGATTAGAATTCATTTAAATCTAAATCTGTATTGAAACATGAGTATTTTTAATTTAAATTAATTTCATTTTTGATGAAATTATGATCGTGTTTAAATTAGACCCTCTATATCTGGTATCCATGAAACATGTTTTCTATGTTACCTTCATGATTGTAATTATTGCAACCATGGCAGTTGTAACTGCACTAGATACAATACATGAAGCAGAGGCTTTTAAAAAAAGTCAGGGAGTGTATAATCCAAAATATGGCTCAGATACCAAAGGAATTGTTTGTGGCGATAGACTGTGTTCTGATGTGAAATCTGTAGGCTCTTCAAATACATCTATTGTAAAACCTAATTCATCATCTGTATCTATACCCACTGGTGAAATTTCAGTTGACTCTGTTATGGGGGCTATGATAAAAAACACTGAAACGAACAAACAGTTAGGAACAATTGTTGTATCAATTGAATCTCAAGATGATGGAAATATTATGTTAAATCTTCCTTCAACTATCAATGATGTATTTATGGTAATAGTTGATGGTGAAGAATGGGATGACGCACATGTTGATGGAAATAAAATACATGTCTACTTTTACGCTGGTGCAGAAAAAATTGAAATCCTTGGAAATGTTTTAGGTTAGACCTTTAACTCTTTTCCTTTTTTAATTTGATAAAAACAATAAATCATATTTTAGAAAAGTAATTTAGGGCATATATCCATCATGAATTAAACTTTGTCAAAAATTGTTGCTGATACTAGTGTTATAATTA
>JAOTUX010000297.1 GCA_029863665.1 Candidatus Nitrosopumilus sp. | reverse complement strand
TTGCAAGTGAGCTCATGAAATCTATGACAATATCCCTAAAATTTTTAATTGTATAATCCATCGATAGTGGTTTATCACTTTCACCAAAACCAGGTAGATCAAGTGAAATCGTATGAAAGTTTGCAGATAAAAATTTAGGAATATTCCCCCATCTGTCAGCCGAAGAACCAAGACCATGAATAAACAAAATATGCCGGTCATTACTTTTTCCTGATTCAAGGTATCTAATCTTTAGACCATTCAGGTTTGCCCAATGTTCTTGCAACATCTGTTTAATTTTTGCATCTAACTTTTATATTTGCAATAATGTTTCTTCTTGTCTCGATTCACTCTAAAATAACAATTTTTTGAGATTACTTTCTTTATCCACCTTTGATATTATTGAAGATGAGAATATTTTCATGAGCATTGTCAGAGGATAAAAACCGAATTAGAAGAACGATCTTAGAAAATTAAATAGCATCAAAATAAAGGTTATTTATTAAAATCAGATTTGTTGAACTTTAACATGTGATCTTTTATTGTTATTTTGGATCCTTTTTTCATATAGTAGGGGATCTTTTTTTCTGAAAATAGTCGCACATTTATTTTTGCATTATCTTCTGTGGCTTCATAAACATCCGAATCAGAATTATCTTTGCTGACTTGTTTCCATGTGTCCTCTAATTCACAGTAAACAAAATTGATGTACGTAATGGTTGGTTCAGCCATGCTTACTTTAGATTTAGGTACTACGTAATTTTAACTAAGTTATTTTTTTGAATTTTGCAGAATACTAATCAACGTCTAATTTTTGATGTGGATTGATTTCCTCAAACTGCTAGATATGAATCAGGTAAGATTGGAATTACTTTAGTGATTGAATTAGTTCCATAATAAAGCCTTGCAAAATTAGTGTAATTCTCATACTTCGTATAAGCAGTCCAAATTAGACCAAGAAGAACACTAACTTGTCTCGATTTTGATTCCAGTCAAAGAGATTAAACATAGAACTTGAGGCTAATCAAAAATCTGAACCATAAATTTTCCACAATGCAGACATTTCATTGTAGAGCAGACATCCGTCGTTGTCAATGGCACATCATGTTTTTTGTAGTTCCACGTAGACATTCACACTTAATTAACAAATCTGAGATATCAAACTACCCTACCTCAACAAGGCAGAGTATACAGACCCTCTTATTTTGAATTGAGAACAATCTGAAACATGCACGTATCCTTACTTGTAGACGATCAAAGACGGGATATGGCAAGGTCAGAATTTGAGTCATTAACACGAATCTAAAGAGTGTTTATTGATCATAGAGGAGATTCTATGAATGGAAATGAAGAATTATTTTTCAAGTAGCATTATTTTTTTCTCAATATCTGCAATTTTTTTAAAAAGTTCATCATAATTAGGTTCTATACTGGCAGCTTTTTTGACTGTTGGTTTTTTCTTGGCTGTTACCTTCTTTTTCACTGTCATCTTTTTGGCTGTTGGTTTTTTCTTAGATAGTTTTTTTTTCGCTATTTTGGATTTTGCCATACAAATCAACAATAGACATTACATAAATATCAAATTGTCTATTTGCAGGAAAAAAATTAAACTTATTTTAATAATATCAAAGTTTCATGCATCTGCATCATTTCCACCCTACAAATGACACGTGTGATCCCAGGATTTGAACTAATTTGAGTTTGAATTTTAGTGACGTAATAGGTCAAGATCACTTTTTAATAATAAAAAAATAATATTTTCTAGAATTATCTTTCAAATTTTTCATCTATTTTTTCCAAAAAATCCAAAAGTAGATTCCTTGTTCTATTTTGTCTTGGCGTCTTTTTTTGCCATATATCATATGAAAAAATATTGGTTATCAGGATTTTCTATATAGAAAATCTGAATTAGGATATTTTGTAGATTTTGCAGTTATCTTGGTGAACTATAGACGCATATTGAATTCAGAAGTTTTTTGTAAATTAACTACAAAATAATCTATGATTTTGAAAATTATAACTACATTAGAAGTTTAATTCCAAAAAAATCGGTGGACCCATAAAAAGAACATTGTTAAAACGGACCCGACCGGATTCGAACCGGCGACCTATTGCTCCGCAAGCAATCGCACTATCCAAGCTATGCAACGAGTC
>JAOTUX010000296.1 GCA_029863665.1 Candidatus Nitrosopumilus sp. | reverse complement strand
TTATAGGGTTCAACTATTTTGGCCATAGCCTTGTGATATGAGATAACATGTACCAAAGTTATGCTTGCATCAGTCAATTCTGCCAAGGTAAAGGCTTTACTCAAAGCTCTTTTTGCATTCAAAGAATTATCATACGGAACAAGAATATTCCCAAATGGTTTTACCATGACAACAGTGTTGATTTTTTAGTTAATAGTGAAGTACACAAATACCACCATTGATAATTTCAAAAGCATTCCACTTTAATTTGACTAGTTGTTTCGTTCAACTCTTGACATACTCTACAATAACGCTAGAGTTTTAAACTTAAACTATTGGGTATGAATATATGCGTATACTACAACTTCATTGTGACAGCATAGAATACACTCCGACAAAAAAGGAGATAAAATCAGCTGAAGATATTGAAAATCCTGAAACCAAACAACTAGAAGAGATTGTAGTGGCATTTGTCGCAATAGAGGATGGGGATGATTCCTCAGTAGCACAAAACGCAATTACTCAAATTAAAAATTCAATGGAAAAAATTGGCTGCAAAAAACTATTACTATATCCATATGCTCATCTTAGCTCCAATCTTGCAAAACCATCAATTGCAATGACATTACTAAAAGAGATGGAGAACGGGGCATCTGAACTTGAAGTTTTTCATTCTCCATTTGGATGGACTAAATCCTACAAAATTCAAGTAAAGGGACATCCATTAGCTGAGAGCTCCAAAGTTGTCACCAAGGACTCTGATTCAAAAGATGAAGAAATTACCTCCGAAGCCCTAAAAGGTGAATCAAAGATCCGCTCCTACTGGAAGATAATGTCTCCTGATGGAACATTGACAAATATCGGGAATTTTGATTTTACCAATCATAAAAAATTAGAAATTCTTGCAAAGTATGAATCAGCAAAACAACGTCGTGTCGATGAACCCCCACCACATGTTGCATTGATGAAAAAAATGGCAATTGCAGATTATGAGTCAGCTTCTGATTCAGGTAACATGAAATTTTTCCCTAACGGACGTCTGATAAAATCTCTAATTGAACGATACGTCACAGATAGAGTCAAAGAGTATGGTGGTTATGAAGTTGAAACTCCAATCATGTATGATTCAGAACATCCTAGTATGGTTAGCTACTTTAATCGATTTCCGGCAAGACAGTATAATATCGATTCAGAAGGAAAAAAACTCTTTTTGAGATTTGCAGCATGTTTTGGCCAATTCTTAATGGCTAACCAATTTCAATTATCACACAAGAACTTACCGTATCGATTATACGAACTAACACGATACAGCTTTAGACGAGAGCAATCCGGTGAACTAGTAGGTCTAAGAAGACTACGTGCATTTACTATGCCTGATTGTCATGCGTTCTGTAAGGATATGGGCCAAGCAGTTGATGAGATAAAGGTCCGATTTGATCTGTCTCAGAGTGTTCTTCGTGAACTTGGAATTAATGAATCTGATTATGATATGGCAATTAGATTCACTGAGGATTTTTACAATGAAAATAAATCTTCAATTGAGGAACTGGTGAAAAAACATGGAAAACCAGTACTAGTTGAAATGTGGAAAGAAAAATTCTTTTACTTTGTTCTAAAGTGGGAATTCAATTTCATTGATAATTTAGGAAAAGCATCTGCTCTCTCAACTGATCAGATTGATGTTGAAAATGGTGATAGATATGGAATTGACTTTGTCGATGAGGATAACAATGCACGTCATCCTATAATATTACACAATTCCCCCAGCGGTGCAATTGAGAGAATAATCTATGCTTTGTTGGAAAAAGCTGCAAAAGACTCCAAAGAAGGCAGAAAACCACAATTCCCATTATGGTTAGCACCCACTCAAGTCAGAGTCATACCACTTAAAGATGAATTCTCTGAGTTTAGTGAAACTCTAGCCAGTAAAATTTCTACCAATAATGTTCGTGTAGATATTGATGACAGAAATGAAAGTATTGGAAAGAGAATACGTGAGGCAGAAAAGGAATGGATAAGGTACATCTTGGTAATTGGAGAAAAAGAAGCAAACTCTGAGAATCTTAGTATTCGTGACAGACAAACAGGAAATGTTCGAGAGTTGTCCTTTGATGATTTTCTAAATGAAATTAATGAGCAAACTAAGGATAAACCATTTACTGGTT
>JAOTUX010000295.1 GCA_029863665.1 Candidatus Nitrosopumilus sp. | reverse complement strand
ATGAGTTATAAATTGGAATGTCACTGCCCTTTCCATCTTGAGATATATCAAGAAAGACACCATCACGTGTAACATATGCAGATGAAGTCATGTGTGAAGGGATAGGTTTACTATAATTTCTAATGATTTCGTTTTTGTCTACATATGCAAAAAAGGTTGCATTAGTTAAAACAATCCCTTGACCGTCAGGATCAAGCATTATTGGATGATTGAATTTATCCCGTGCAAGAGAATGCTGAATGTCAGGATTTGAGAAATCAACTCCAGTATCTACAATTGCAATTACAGTACCATTTCCTGATGCGTCATATTTTTTTAGAGATACTTGAGCCAGTAATATCACCTATTCTTGAAGCGTCTAGAATATCATCATTTGAGGAATGAAAATCTAATTTAAAATCTTCAACTACATGATACCCTTGTGAAATTAGATTTGAAGCTGATTTTTCAGAAAGAACAGAGATATAAAAAAATCCATTATCAGATTGAATTTGATATATTGAGTTAGTTTGTAAAAAATCATTTTTTTGTGGATTAGTTCCAAAAATTAAATATCTTTTGAAGTTGTTTTCACTGAAAAAGTCTAAATCAATATCTAAAATTTCTGAATCAAATACTAGATCTTGAATATTATCTACAGAAATTAAATCTCCAGAAGTAAATGCGTACGAATAAGTCGTCATGGAAGAAAGAAGTATAATAAAAAAGAAAATAGCCGCTTTGGGCATTAGTTGATTTTCTTTTCTTGTATTATTATAATTATCTTCTTCGGGCAAGAATAGCAATTTGTAGTGCGACAATGATTCCGATAGATGCTATTATTGGAAACAATAATGAGTTGAGTTGAGATGAGGCTTCACTAATAAATTCTACAGATGTAGAAATATCACTAGTGCTTTCATCAATTTTGGTGCTTGCTTGTTCTAATGTATTATCAAATCCTTCAATTTCTAATTTTAGAGTATCAAGTTCGCTGGAAGTTGCATTTAAAATAGAATTTAGATTAATTATTTGCTCTGAAATACCGCCAAGATCTTGACTCAACACATTTGTAGCAGCTGAGCCATGAGAGGTAGTTCCTTGACTAAAGGCAACTACATGAAATACATGAGTTCCTTCTTCTGTTGGAGTGTAATCAACAAAATACAATCCTTGATGTAATGTCTCAAATGAATCTGATAATTGAATAGAAACACCAGATGGTAAATGGACATGTGTGGTTCCCAATAATTCAGCAGGAGCATTTCCAATTAAAAGACCATCACTAGTTGTTTGTACAAATACTCTAAGGGGTTGATTTATTGCAGCAGTCTCAGGAGCAAAGACTAAGGCATTAACGTGTCTTTCAACAGGCACGTCAAGTAATTCTGTTGTAGATGAAAATTTTACATCAATTTTTTGTGATATACCATTTTGTGTAATACTAATTACTTCAACAGTGTATGTGCCAAAAGGGAAATTTGTAGATGGTTCAGGCCAGATTAACAAGTCATGATTAAAAGAACCATCAGCATTAGTAGATATTTGATCAAATTTTGCAATGGATTCATCAGGGGCAAAAATTCGCATAATTAAATTTTCTTCAGGAAGAGCTTTTCCATAAACTTGTAATTTGTGTTCAGGAGAAAAGACTTTACCGTTTGTAAATAACTCTAGTTCTTCTGAGAACGAATTTGGGATGTTAAAAAATAAAAATATAATAAAAACAGAAAATAAAATGTGGAACTTCATTTTAATTAATTTCCAATGTTCTCCTAGATATTACTTCTGGAAAATTGTGCATAACTTTCGTTAATAGGTATTCAAAAAAAGAAAAAAGGGTAATGTGAATTTGTTAGTCTTAGTCGACAGTTACTGTTGTATCTACAGGTGGAGACAATGCCGTTGGATTATCAACGCTTTCCCATACAAATGCAGTTACATCGTATGAGTCAGATGTTAATGGAATCCATGACAAAGCTGGGCTGAATGATTGACCAGCAGACAATGAACCTGTAATCCAGTTGAGTGAGACTGTAACACCGTTTGAATCCTGAATCTGTATCAAGTAAGCAAATTGTTGCTCTCTATCTTGACCATTTGCAATATCACAGGTAATCTGGACTTGTTGGTCTACGGCTACACTGTTTAGAGTGTTACCAAAGGCATCAACAATTCTACAGTTAGCAGCTGGT
>JAOTUX010000026.1 GCA_029863665.1 Candidatus Nitrosopumilus sp. | reverse complement strand
TGTTCCAGTAGAGTAACAGAGAAATGTAAAAGATATCACAAATTCCAAAAATCTTTTTTGAAGGAATGTGATAGATTCCAAGTAATGGGTGGAAAAATTTCTTTATCTCCCATCACTTTATCTTTTTTATAATATCTTCATTCTTTGATGTCTCTTTTAGACTTTCAGATTTTCAAACACAAAGAAGCCTGTTACAATATGGCTCAGTGATACTAGTACCATGCAATACCATTTACTTTTGCTTTTAAGTAAACCATAATACCATTCCATGAATCTATTGGGAGGAAAATCAAACAAACTAATTTCTCACTTTGAGTATGGTTACATCATCACACCCGGCAATTTTCTCAATCTATCTGAAGAAAACAAGCAAAAGAAATTGGGCCAGTTCTTTGATGTGTTACGCGTAATTGAAAAACCTGTCCGTATTACAATGTCAAAAAAGATTATGCTAATCACAATTGAGGGTAGGCAAAAGCCAATGCCTGTAATGCAGGTACACATTGAATCAAATGAGCCACTATCAGACATCCTAAACCAGATAAAGTTTGACTTTGCATCAGAGCAGAGACCCCCAAATGTAATGGTGAAAAAAGAGTATCTAAAGTCAATGATGGTAACTGAATTGATAGATGGTGTGGAATCAGATCCCATGTATGCTGCTACATATTGTCTCGAATCCCTTCCTGCAAGATTGTCATATGCATGGATTACTGGAATATTTACTGCATGCTCTCACATACAGATGTGGTGTATACCAATTGAGAACAATGACGCTGAAATCAGACTAAACAGGTTTATTCATTTTATTGAAGAAGACGCAAAGTCCAGCTCTCAATCAAAGGAGCTATACCATAAAGCAGTAAACACCAGAAATTTGCTAAATCGCAGCGAGACTAAGCTCTATGAAATTATTGTAAACTGTACTGTCATGACGCCAGACAAAAAGCAACTAAAAGCAGAAGAGAAAAAGTTTATCGAAAAGACAAGACAGCAAAAAGGCTCATTTCACATAATACAATCTCAGCAGGCCAAAGTATTCTTTGAAGGATTTGGACAAAAATTAACTTTTGATTTAGGGTCTTGTAGTATTTTGTATGCGTTTGCATCAGCTGATATGCTGGAATTACCAAATGGAATTCCAGTTGGTAGAAACATCATAACAAAGGGTCCTGTAATATTTGATATTCTAAAAAGAACTAATCTCAATGTTGGAGTCATTGGAACGTCTGGTAGTGGAAAATCATTTACTACAAAATTATTAATCTACAGATTATCTCAGAAATATCCCGACTCGCACATATACATCATTGATCCAACAAACGAGTACGGCTCTATTGCAGAATTTTTAGGGATGCAAAAGATTGACATTACAGGTGCAGATGAACTCGGATTAGATCCGTTTCAAATTCTAAAGCCATCTGATGCAGCAGACATTCTGGGAGAAATTACACATGCACCTGACACTACTAGAATACAGTTCCAAAAATATTCAGACAAGGCAAAGAGTATTTCAGAATTTTATAAAATGCTAGATAAAAAAGACCGGGCATATTTGGAGCATTTGATAGATGGTCCACTCTCAAAGATAATCTCTGGCTCTCCAAAAATTACAACTCAGAAAAAAATCATTCTATCCATGGGAACTGGAAGCACAGCTTCTGAATCTGAAGCAATGATACTTGTGTTACTTCTAAACAAAATCTACAAGATATGCAATGACCTGCCAGTAAAAACTAGAAAAATAATAGTGATAGATGAGGCATGGCGCATGTTTAAGATGCCACGTACTGCAAAATATATCGACATGATAGTGAGGATGGGTCGAAAGGTAAACATCATGTTTGTATTTGTGTCACAAAGAGTAGATGACATTTCATCAGATTCAGGTGGAATAGGAAAAATAATTGATAACATGGCAACTAAAATAATGCTTGGACTAGGTGAGCAGGCAGCTGATGATGCTCGAGATGTGTTGAAACTCTCAGAGCATGAACGGGACTATCTCACTAAATTTACTGCAGGTCAGGCATTATTTTTGGCTGATGACTATAAGGTAGTAACAAAGTTTGAGCCAACTGAAGAAGAGCAAAAGATGTTTGGTACTACACCTACTGAGTAAAAGGTTTAGTGTAATACCACAAAATTGGTTTCATAATTTTAAGGATCCAATAATTTAGGTCAGGCTCTAACATCTTGGCACAACTATTTCTTTTCTTTGGTCCTCTTTTTTGCAGTTAAATAATTAATTTGAAGTTATTTGTTTAATGAGAAGTGTTTATGATCATCTTTAAATCCTGTTTTTTGTATTATACTTGTGAGATGTTGGATATTATGATTGGTGTAAGTATTGGTTTAGTAACTAGTGTTAGTGGTAATGCAATCTATGATTATTTAAAAAATGAAAACTATTCCAAAAATTTGATTATGGATTCAGTCATTTGGTCTTAAGGTAGACGAAGTATAAATTATTTATGCTAACAAAACATGAGGATTGATCCTCCGCTAGCCCTAGAGATGTTTTGTGTTTTCTTGATTGGTTTGGCTGATTCTCTCATGATACTAACTGATATGCTCTTGTCATTTGCCTAATACTATTCTTCTTTGTATAATTCCCTGATATCTGAAATCAATTCATCAAACTCGTCTCTTTGCAGACTCTTGATGTTTACGATTTTGTTTATGATCTGCTGAACCTTGTCATGATGACTCTGATTTTTTTGCTTGTTTCTGCAATATGGAAAACAGTTTTTGGAGTAATTATAACTGCATCAGCAGACAACGGTGTTACTCCTATTACTTGAAAAGTTAAACGCCCACCAAAATATGGTACCATTACATTATCTCCTTTAATCAAAGGAACTCCATCTAAAGCATCTGCAAGATATCTTTCATCGATTGGAGGAATTGCCTCTAATGGTGCAACTACTATTTTTTCTGCAGCTATTGTCTTTATTTTTTTAATTGAAATCCTATCACCAATTGCAATTCCAGTCTACATGAATTTGTCATGTGTTATAATAGAGATTAAATGATTTAAAGAGTGTGAAAATTAGAGAGATCTAATTTATCTTGTTCTAATTTTTCTTATTGGATAAAACATAATTCTAGGATGTTTTATTCTGCTACATCATATCATGAAATGAATATACTACCTCTTCCTGTAGATTCTCCTCAAGAGAATCACCAAGATCATACTTTCAACAAGTTATACTATAAGTATAGTATTCTAATGAGTTTAGATTATTCTTGAAGAATACAAAATAAAATTTCTCAATCAAGAAAGAATAGACAGACAATGGCATTTATCGCCATAATAATGATGTAGATCTACAAATAATGAAATTGTGATTTCTATTGAACCAAAAAAAATATTAACTATATTAAGAACATTTTATTATTGCCAACACCTCCAAAACCAGAACCACGTCGGGAGTATAGAATAGATTCGGATAAACTCCTAAAAAAAATACTTCCAGAACTAAAAGGCGTTACTTCGACTAACAAGGTAGTGATTGACTATACAAACGGTGTAATTAAATTCTATGAAAAGCGGGATAGAACCCAACCACCAATATTAACAATTAGCCCATCGAAAGCAGTGTTTAATGATAGTGATAACAATGAACGTATTTCAATTAATGGAAAACAGGGATCCATAATTTTCAAAAATGAACATGCAAATAGTCGTCTTATACTACGCGGAAGTGGTACAATATCTTTGAGAAATGATGATAACAAAGATAGTATAATTTTAGATGGGAACACTGGTGATATCAGACTAAGCGGTGCAGATTGTGCTGAAGAGTTTGATATTGCATCATCTAATAATGTAGAACCTGGAATGGTTTTAGTTATTAACGATGATGGAAAACTATGTCCTTGCAATGAACCCTTTGATAAGAGAGTTGCAGGAGTAGTGTCTGGAGCTAATGGATATTATCCAGGAATGATTCTAGATAAACAATATCAAGATCAAGAGAGAGTACCAGTCGCACTTGTAGGTAAGACCTATTGTAAAGTAGATGCAAATTATTCTTCAGTATCTACAGGAGACTTGTTAACAACATCATCTACTATAGGACACGCCATGAAAGTCAATGACCCTGTCTCTGCTTATGGTTCTGTGATTGGAAAGGCGTTGAAATCACTTGACAAGGGTTGTGATTTGATACCGATTCTCATATCACTGCAATGACTGAATTAATTTGTTAACTTACACCTATAGCAAACATGTACGAAAAAATTTTGGTAACTGTGAGTAAAATATAATGACTTTTTACGATAAACATTTACCATTATTTAACTCCCACGCCTACTGCCATTGGAAGTTAGTGAATCTATGAGTAATTGCATCTTGTAGTAGTGTATATTCAGTCGAATGTTCTCCGTAATTACTTTCAATCCATTCTGCATATTCTAGAAGAGTCAAACTATTTGACGTAACAAAAGTTCTTACAACCATATCTAATCCAATTTGAGAATTACGGGCATAATCTACAAATAAAGTAGCCATCACGGCACCTTCCACATTGACAGTGGTAGAGAAAATATTTTGATAATCAATAGGAAATCTATTTCTATTAAGATCACGTAACCGTCCACTATCAAATAAGGTATAAAATTCTCTGACTCGTTGCTGGTGACTCAAGGTTACATCTGTTTCCCTATATGCACAAGCAAAGTGAGCAAAAGATTCGATAAAAGCTACCATATCATTTGTTTGCCAATCATACATATGTCTTGCATTACCACCTTGTATAAGATCGCTTGTCATCCAAGCTATATATTCACCTTCAATACGTATTTTGGTACTTCTATTTAATAAAGAAAAATGCAACGCATGTGCAAATTCTTCAGTAATTTGATCAACATTAGCACCTAATCTCAAATGAATCAATGGTAACCTGAAGAAAGATGATCTTCTTCTTGGTTCAGTAAATGGTGCAAACCTTGTAGCAAGTCCACTGGGATAACTTACCTCTATGATTCTTCCATCCATTTTAGTGGATAACGGATATTCACGAGGATGCCAAGGAGGTAATGTCCTAAACACTTCGTCATAAATTTGTTTAAAACTTTGTAAAATTTCAAAATGTTCTATTTGATGCGGAATACGAGTTGTTCTATAATGTCTTAAATGTGGCCTTTGAATTACTGCTATGTTCATATTTGCTCCATCCACTATTCTTACTACTGAGTTTTGTGCATAAACTTCGAAGTCTGTATGTTCTTCACTAGTAGTAACTAACCCCTGATTATTTGTAACAGTATATGCTGCAGGAGAGAGGACACCAGATTCTTTAGATTTTACCCAAACTTTTTGGAGAGGAGTATCATTGACTAAAATTAATGATCTTCTTCCTCTTTTTTCACAAGATTTAGATATTTCTTTTTTTAGCGAAAAAGGAAACGAACTATCAGAATATCTAAGAAAGTCGTCTCTTACAGATAATGGAGGTGATTTTGATATACAGTGTTTAGCTTTATTTTTTAATGATATCAAAACCGCCACTTCCTACTGTAACCACATTGTTCTCATGAATAATGGCAACATATGAAAATATTTTAATGGAAAACATAACTAAACACAACTATATGGTATGTGATGTTAAAATAACTATTGGGTAATATCAATAATGAAATCATCTGAACATTGATTATACTGAATACTCAGTGGAACATAAATTAAAAATCAAGCCGTCAAATTAGAACTATATTAATCAACAATTTTTTATTTGGCCCTGTAGAAACCATACAAGATTGATAGATTATCTCTAGTCATTCTGTAACAGTTGTATGCTATCATACTGCACATCATTCTCTGTTCTGTGTCAGAATGTATCTGGACATCACACTCACCCAACATCCTTTGATCACAGAAAAGACGGTCTCTACCTTGCTTCTCTGGTGGTATGTTTTCTAGTCAAAACTCTCTTCATATGCTTTCTGTGGTAACCTCTTGTACTGTGTACTGACTGTGACTCATATTTTGGACGGATGATCGTGTTTTGTACTCCTAAATTCTCTGTTGCGATATGGCTCTGCTCTGAATCGTAACCACGGTCTGTAACAACCGTCCTGCCTAAGAACCAGCAGGACAAGGTACTGCCATACTGTATACACATGATTGGAACATTTGTGGAGATATTGTGGCATTCTTGCCCTTTTGATTATACTATCATGGTACGGGCCATTCCGGCGTATCTGGATTGTTTCATGGGATGATAGCAACAAAATCATCTTTAGATCTGGTCATGCAATATCATCTATAAATATCAAATCGAATGGTTTCTACAGGGCCTTTTTATTTATTATAATTAAATAAGAGAGACTACTTTTTAGTGAATAATTTTCTATTTTCAATAGTAGAATTAAAAAAGATATTCTCATAATTGAATTTTAATGATTATTTTAAATTCGATATATTAATTCTAATCTTTATGGCAAATAGATCAAACTGGTATCAAATCTCTCCATCAGATTTTAAAAAAAAACATGGATTTACTTATACTAAAGAGTTTGATAGAGCAATTAAAAAGAACATAAAATTTGTAGAAAAAATTTTTGATAATGAAAAAAAGAAATTAAAATCAAAACATGACAAATTTCTTTCTGAAGGAAAACAATCCAATAATATCATTAAAGAATTAACAAAATCTAGTGGTATAGATGTTGAAAAATTACAAAACGAATATGAAAAAAAAATAGAGATGTTATTAAAATCAAAAAAATCAAAGAAAAAAGAGAAAAAAAGACCATTAGCACCTTTTTTTAATATTATAAATGATCCAGGATATGATTTTGCGCGTGCAGGTTCAGAGACAGATGGAAGTGTTCCCAGACACAATGTTCGAATCGAAAAATCATCTGGAATGTCCTCCATTGATTTAGAAACTTCGGGCCGTGGTAGTGCGTTTGCATGGTGTACTCTAATAGAAACCTATTTTGCAACAAAAAACGGGATGCTGAATATTTCTGTACTACCACAACTTTTAGGTAGTGCCAAATTAGGTGTACGTCGTTTTCCTTTGGCCCTTATTCCTTGGGGTTTGAATGATTCACGCATAGAAATACTGGTAACACGTGGAGGAAATAATCCTATGGCGGTAGGAAATACATCATACCATTACTTTAATGAGATTTTACTTTCTAATGGAGACATAGAAGAGGAATTTGATGGTCAAATTCCAATCTTTTTGTCTGTTCCTGTTACTAAAGGGAATTTTTATTATATTCATATTAGCCACCGAGCAAGACATGATTTAGACTGGACGAGAAGAACAGCAACAGCGGTTACTGATACTACTTCATTTATTCCACACAGTAGTTTATCATTAAAATTTGAGCTAGGTTTTTGAAATTTTCTCATAAATTTTTGGTCTTCTTCTTGTACTGATTCCTGGTACATCACATAATTTTCTTAACCTTTAACCCATTAGTAAATACATCCATAACGGAATAAACACTATGTCATCATGAACTCCTAATTGATTTTTAGTAACGGCAATTGACACTTTGGACTTGAACTTGTCATTGAATTTTCTAAGTCCCTTAAGGTCAGACAATGTGACATTTCCCCTATATTTGACATCAATAGGAAGAGGCTTTTGAAACAAGTCTATAATCAAATCCACTTTGCACATCATGCTAATAATGGATGTCCGCATCCATTCCCTCAAGATTGAATTTCAGTCTCTTTATGTGATCTGCAGCAACGGTTTCTACTATCTTGCCTACTGTATTATTAGTTAGTATCTGGGGGTCAAATACTGCTGCAAATACGTTTCTTATCCCTATGTCATTGACGTGTGCCTTTGTCTCCTTTCTGGCACTCTTTTCTTCAAAAAGTATCAATGACTCTTCTATATTTGAGACCTTTTAAGCAAATGATTCATGTTTTTCTGTGAATCTAAATTTCAAATCATCTCATGATGGGTTTGTCTTTACCATACCATTGATGCTGGCAATTGGATTAATCATATTTACAGCAGTTATTGTAATTACTCAGGTTATAGTTGCAGTTGGCGGTCCATTAATACCACAACTGATCACTGAGATGCCGCGGTTCTTTGACTATGATGATACAACTGGTGACCTTATCTTGGATGCAAATGGAAATCCTGCACCAAATGAGAGAACTGAATTATACTTTGGTCTGTTTGTTTTCTCGTTTATTATTTTGATAGTCATTGGAGTATTGTCAATTCTTGTTTTATTACTAGAATCAATCAGATGGGTAAATCCTGGAACTGCGTGGCGACTATTGCGAAAAGTTATTTTGTTTATTCCGTTTTTTGCAGTTTTTCCATTCCTTTGGGATTTGTGGGCAATTACCATACAGAGCACTGCAATGGCATTGCTGGACTTTAATGGTGGCGGCATTGATGCTGCAACCAGAACTGCAACACTATGGCAGTCAATGGGTGGAATTATTCCACCTGGTGCGTTTGATCCTGCAGAGTGGACTGCAGCGTTTGTTGACCCTGGGGCATTTGCTCAAGGGATAATGAAGGATGTGTTTCTGTCATTGTTTAAGGGATTTGCAGTGATGTTTATGACTGCAATGGCATTTATCATATCTACAATTAGGATAATGCTGACAATGGTATTTGCAATGTCCATACCATTGGTGTTGGTGTTGGGTTTGATTCCATTGTTTAGGAAACTCAAAGATCTAGTAGTGACTAATCTTGTAGGGTTGTCGATGGCACCAATATTTTCTGCTCTGATACTAACTACTGGCATGGCATACTTGGATAGTACTACATTGCCTGCAATGCAGGACTGGTTTGCAAGTCTAGCTGTGGGATTCTTGGCAGTGTTTGCTCCAGTTATACTAGCACCAATCCTTGGAACTCTGACAACGCAGGTAGGACAAATGATGAGTACTGCAATAATGGGTGCTGCAATTGTTGGCAGTACTGCAGGACAAGGAGCACTAGGTGGAATTAGTAATGCTGCAAACCAAATGTCAGGAGCTGCAGGACAAATGGCAATGATGGGTGGAGCAGCTGGTGCAAGCGCCATTGCAGGTAGAGGAATGACTTCTGGACAAATTGGGACGTTTACAAGCGGACATGCAATGTCATCGGGGAATAATGGTGGTCCAATGGCATTTGGAGAACAACCAGGTAATCCAATCCAGCAGAGTCCAATGTCATTTGGAGAGAAATTCAAGGCATACACTAAAGCAGGAATTATGGGTGGAGGAGCAGGAATTGCAGCAGGTGGTGTACAAGCTGCAACTCAGGCAATGCACATTCCACAAGTTGGAAGGCCCATTGCAGGTGACATACTACAAACAGGGAATCTAAAGGGTGCAGAAATTGGCCAGACTGGAGTTGTAAATCACAATCTCAATTTTATGGATAGTTATCTAAAGTCACTAGAGCCTAGTGGGTATGATCAAGTCATTGAGAAAACGGTAATTCCACAAACTGGACAAAATGCACCAATTCTCATGAATCCTGGAACAATGGTAAATGAGATGGACTATGTGAGTACGGGACATAACATAATTGAGAATCAATCATTACAGCAAGAATACTTGGATATGCAACACAATCAGATAAAGGGATTTGACAGGTTTAATCCAAATGTTCAGATGAAAGCTGATTCCAGATTGTTAGAACAGTTACATGAGCATCCAGGTTCTGCTGGGAAGATGTTTGAAAGTATAAAAAATTCTAAGAACAAAATCAGTGATAACTTAGGATTATAATTTTATTTTCT
>JAOTUX010000025.1 GCA_029863665.1 Candidatus Nitrosopumilus sp. | reverse complement strand
AGGAGCAAAAAGTACAGCAGCAGAACAATAAGAAAACGACAAAATGAGTGAAACAGACAACGACAAGACAAAGCAAAGGAAAATTCTTAGGGTCTTGTTTTACTCTTTTTTGTTTTCTCCTCTCTTTTTTTATTTATTATTTTTTGACAGGCCTGAGTTGTCATTTTTTGGGATTATTCTACCACTGTACGGATTCTGGGGAATAATGATGTCACTTGACATGAGAATTACTTTATCAATTAACAATTTGATTTTACAGCATGAGGCAAACCCAATATTTCTTACGCTATATGCAAAGTATTCCCCACGAATGGCAGTAACGATTCAACTGTTAATTGAATCGGCATTTGTTTTTGTATTGCCATCACTTATGTTTCCAAGGGACTTTGGAGTGAAATTGTTTTTTGACTATCAAAGTTCAGCAATCTTTGCAGGAATTGTCGGTGTCTTTCATGGAATGGCATGGTGGAATAACAGAAAAAACATCAAAGAGATTCTAGATAATCAAGAGTTTAGATGAATTACCAATCGTTTCATCCAAATTAATTGTAAAAATCAGTTGTGCATGTAAAATATTTTATTCTAATCTTTCTTGGCATTTTCGGATTCTTCCTCTTTTGCCTTTTCTCTGACACTTTTCATGACACAGAATTTTCGGAGTGTGTTGACTAGTCCCATAAAATATTATTTTCATTTCTAATATATCAAATTATATGAATTTCCATACTGCTGTTGTGTTGGTGGGAAACAAGACATAGACCAATGAATAAAGAGAGATTTTAGAAATCACAAAAAATCAATGATGTGTTACAGTCACGAGATAACAGATAACTTGGATCTTGATATTGCAATCATCGGAATAACGCCTGCCAATAATACAAACAGTGCAACCATTCCAAATTCGGGTATGACAAACGTACCGATTATTTCTATCTCATCAGTATCTTCTGAAAACCACACAGAAATTGTCCTATCTGTCGGTGTTGCAATCTCATCAAAGTCGACCTCTTCTTCATCTACTAGAACATAAAAATAATCATCCATATCGCCTGTTTTTGCATCAATTATTTCACGCGGCAAATTAATTGAAAGCACTCCTTGCTCAGTTGCGTTTATCTTTACGACTAGTGAATCTGATTCGGGATAAATGTCAAGTATGCTTCCTCCCGTAATGCCATAGTTTAGCACTATTTCTTGGTCATCAATACTCATCACAAATTTGGTTGGCATAACCCCAGTCTTGTTTTCAATGTTTGAGATTCCAGTCACTGCATTCTCTACCGTATCTTTGTTTTCTGAATCTATGCTGTCATTTACCGTTATGACACCGCTCATCCACGGATAAACGGTACAAAAATACCCAAAAGTACCAGTCATCTTGAACACATGAGAAAATGTTTCTCCTGGTTTTATCTGCCTAGAATCAAACGTTCCATCAGGCCCGTCTCGGGCAGAACCGCTGGTTATTGTATGTGCAACAGAATCATCATTTATCCATGTCACGTTGGACCCTTTGCTGATCTCAGTACTGTATGGGATGAAACATTCGTCTGTTTTCTTGCAATCTGGACTGGAAGAACCCGTCGGTATTCGTATTATTTCTGCATAGACAGGAATGACTAGTGGGGCAATCAAAACCATCATTGCTATTCCAAAAAGCATTACCTTTGTCATTGGGTTCAATTAGGACCTGCCAGTTGAAAACAAAAAAGGTTTCCAAACTGTCATTGTGTTGGGTGGATGGCATTTCTTGTATTGCACTTTCTCCTTTTATACAAATGATTCATTCTTTTTTGTGAAGCTAGATCTATTTGGTAAAAAATCAAAGATAGATGAACATGCCATTACAATCAAAGAGCAGACATCAAAGAAACAGATACTACTAAAAAAGAAAAAAAGTCCAACTGACTTTGCATACAGTTATTCCATAACTCCAACCAATTTCATCAATCTGTCAGAGGAATCCCAGATACAAAGACTGGGCCAATTCTTTGATATCCTGAATGTCATTGATGACCGGATAAAAATTACAATGTCTAGACGAATAATGCCAATTACAGTTGAAGGCCAGATCCAAAACATGCCAGTAATGCAGGTGCATTTGCAATCACATGTTCCACTGGCCGATACACTGGAGCAAAACAGGCTGGAGTACATTTCAGGTGTTACTCCTCCTCAATTTCAGATAAAAAAAGAGTATTTCTCCATGATGGAACTTGTTGAGGTGATTCCAGAGGACACAAACAACAACAATGATGGTGATACCAACACCGGAGAGAAAATATTCTCAAAGACCTTTACACTTGATGGAATCCCTGCAACTTTACCTTATGCGTGGATCACCAGAATCTTTGATATCTGCTCCCAGATACAGATGTGGTACAATCCCCTTGACAAAGACGAGGCAATTACCAGAATGGTCAGATTCAAAAACATCATCTATGATGATGCAAAATCAAACAGAGTAACATCAGAGTTATTCAAGAGGGCAGACGATGCTGAGAACTCTTTGAGAAAAGACACTACCAGACTCTATGAGGTTGTCGTAAACTGCACTGTAGTTGGACAAGACAGAAAATCCCTCAAGGAAAACTGCAAGACATTCAAGAAACACCTCAAGAGGTATGGCGGGCATTTTAGCGCAGTCTCTGCAAAGCAGGCATCAATGCTGTGCGAAGGGTTTGGAAAAAAGATTACCTTTGACAGAGGATCATGTGCAATTTTGTATTCATTTGCGTCAGCTGACATGCTTGAGATTCCTGATGGCATCCCTTTGGGAATTAACATAGACTCAAAAGGTCCGATAATATTTGACATTGGCAAGCGCACCAACTACAACATTGCAATCATTGGAAAGTCAGGTTCGGGAAAGTCATTTACCGTCAAGATTTTGCTGAATCGTTTGCTGAAAAAGTTTCCAGAGTCTTATGTTTATGTGATTGATCCGATGGGCGAATACTCCCAGATTGCTGACTTTTTTGGAATGGATGTCTTGTATCTCAAGGATGAAAGAGATCAGCTGGGCTTGGATCCGTTTGTCTTGCTTGATCCTTTGGATGCAGCAGACATTCTAGCTGAAATCACAAACGCATCAGATGATGTAAAGAGGCAATTCCAGACATACTGTGGAAAAGCCAAAACCTTTGAGGAATTCTTTGAGTTGATTCCAAAAAAATACAAAGACAGCCTCATCAATCTGAAGAAAGGCCCTTTATCTAGAATAATTCTGGGCGAGCCAAGACTCAACTCTCAGAGAAAGGTAATAATGTCAATGGAAGGTGCAACCGGTTCTGAGACTGAGCAGATGATTTTGTTGTTGTTGCTAAACAAGATATTCAAAATCTGCAATAACTTGCCTGCAAGAACAAGAAAGATTGTGCTGATTGATGAGGCCTGGATGCTGCTGCGAATGAAGAATGCCGCAAAGTATGTCAACATGATTGTTCGCATGGGAAGAAAGCTAAACATTACGTTTGGATTCATCTCTCAGAGATTGGAGGACATCTCAAAGGAGGATGATTCGGGAATTGGTAAAATAATTGACAACATGGAGACCAAAATTATTTTAGGATTAGAGGAACAGGCAGCAGAGACTGCAAGAAGTGTTCTCAGACTGTCAGATTCTGAAACAAACAAGATTCGCGCATTTAATGCAGGACATGCATTGTTTCTCACAAAAAATCACAGAATTCACGCAAAGTTTATGCCGACTTTACAGGAAAAAGAGATGTTTGATACAAGGCCATTGGAGTAACTTGGAAAAATTTATGTTAAAGCAAAGAACTGATTTGAATTCAATATTATTAGAATAAAAATTGAAAGAAAGGATTTTGAATATGACTGCTGAACAATGAAAAGAGTTAGGAATTAACAAATCCACTTTATGGTATATCAAGAAGAATTTATCAGAAGGAAAAACCCCTAAAATTTATGAAAAAATTCTTTTAAAAATTCAATAGAACTGTGCCTATTTTGAAGATAGTTTTAACAACATTCCCATAAAATCTATGAAATTAAGATCTTGATATGTTTCAACATTTTTTTGAATTAATTATACACAAATACTTTGAATTGAACTATTTGTTATCTGATCTTGATCAAATCAAAAACATAATGAAAATCTTCAAAAGTTACATCTTAGACAATCCAGAAATCCGTGAAAAATCTATTGTTGTAACAACTGATGATGAACCAATTAAAACTGAAGTTACAAAACACAAAATTGATGCAAATTATATTCACATCCTTAGTGAAGAATTTGCATCTAGAGCACAAAATATTGAAGATTATGTCTCTGAAATCAAAAAAAATCTTACATTCCTAGAAGGAAGAATTGAACCATTGCAACAAAAACTATCAAGGAAAAGTAATTCAAAACTAGGCCAAATGATGTTATTGTTATCAATAATTTCTGTATCGTTTGCAGTAATTGTTGGAATTGATGTAATCACTAAATGGTCAAATCCATAATTCACACTTTGTATTTTCAAAATATTATCGTCATATAGTTTAAACCATTGAATGTTTTTTTCAAAATGTGGTTAGAAAGAAAAAAGATGAAATGGATATTAAAATAAAAATTGCATTAATTTCTGCAATTGGAGTTATAATTGGTGCATTAGTTAGCAGTCCATTTTTCAATAGCTTGTATGAGGATCGACCTGTTATTGATATTTCTCTTGGAGGTTTAGATACTGATTTACCATTTTTAGAATTACCAAAAGATGATACTGGCCATTACTTACAGTTTGTATCTCGTAATCGTGGTGATACTGATGGTAAAATTGTTGTAACCGTGCAAGGAGAAAATGCACAAATTAGAGGCAATTCAAATCTCGATTGGACTTACGAACGTTCAGTGAATTTCATCATATTTCCAGATCCTGAGCCAAAAACCACTTCTTTCTATATATTACCTGATGAAAATTCTGAAATGTTTTCCATCACATTAACAATTACTGATCAAAACGATAAACAGTATTTTCAACAAATAAACAGCATATCTCCAACAATAGTCACTTATGAAAAAACAGAAACAGGGTATGCATACGTAAGAAAATAAAGAAAATTATATCATACACAGATTTAGCAACAATTTGAATGATTCTTGTTATTTCATTAGTTATTAGAAATAATGTATTAGATTTTGTTTCTATACAGTATTTTTAAAATAGAACTCACTTTCTACGAAATTAATTCTTATCAGGTTATTTTACCGGATGGTTTAACACTCTGCCTACAATTATTGTACTATAAAATAACTGAATGGTTTTTTATAGCATTTTTTTCTATCCAGATATCCTTTTTCATTTCCACGTGGGTATCTTTTACCCCTGTCTAACTATATCCCCCTGCATGTTGTGCTGGGGTTATAGTTAGTGACCAAAATAAGAGACCCACGTGTAAATGGAAAAAATGAATGAATATTCAAAAAAGTTAATTCTTGAGTGACATTCTCTTTTCTAAGACCAGAATTGCAATCACTATTCCTACAAATCCTATCTGAAATGCTTCGGTAAGCATTCCGTTGTCACTGATCCTGCCACCACGTCCTGTGATGAAATTCTCAGGAATTCTCGTGATCACCCAAATCATAATAAAAACAACTGTTCCGCCCAGTCCGACAAAATACCATGGAGTTCCCCATTTTCTAACCATTGGAACAACCCAGAAGATCTGTACAATTCCTCCGACAACAAACAGTATCTGACTGTTTGGATTGTTTGAGGGAATTCCCAACACTACGTGTATGATTCCCGCAATTGCAGTTGCAGCTGCTGCTGCATAAAACAAGATATTCAGTTTATTCATTTTGAATCGTCAAGAAAAAATGGTTTATGCGTTATCTCCAGAAGTTCTGGTAGTCTGTGACTTTTCTTTGCCACCGCATGAACCGCCCTCTTTGGTTATTGGCTCAGTTAGTGCTTCTCCAGTTCCTGCATCAATGATGTACATTATCTTTGTATCATATTCTGTATAGTCAACTAGTTTCCATACAAGGAAATACTGACCTGAATCATTTACAGCTTTTTTGAGTTTTGCTTTGTCAACATCATCATATCCTTGTCTTGCTTGTTCTTCAGATATGGCACTGTCTCGGACATCGTCAATGTTAGTTTCCTCGGAAATTTCTATTGTTCCTTCGGCATCGCCAATTGGTACAACCCAGCTTCTTTTGTAGGACTTGTCCTCAGAATCTGCAAAGACCGGAGAAATAGAGCCAAACACCATCACAACTGCTAGAAAAGATAACAGAAGCGTTGGGATTAGCACTTTGGTCATGGCATAAAATGACAAATCTAAGATTTAAGGTTAGTGAATGTTCTCTATTGGTGTAACGTATCTTTACGACGTTTTTGATAGAAAAATGTCTGATGTGTGAATGCAATCCTTTACATTGACCAGACTTTTGTTTGAAGGGAATTTAATAATAAAAAAACTAATTTCATGTAATCAAATATTAGATAAATCCAAAAAAGAACTGTTTGATTATGTTTGTCTATCACACAGAGCATGGATAATTGCAAATTTGAATTTTCATTTATACACATCATCTAAAAATTTAATCAACCCCATTCTAATCAATCAACGTGCAAAACCTCAGATTATCTTTCCAATCAAAAGTAAAATACTGCAAGGACAGATCGGAATCATGAAAAATTTACTTTTTGTCATGTTTGTGATTTCATCATTAATTCTATCATCGCAGATCTACGGATATTCATACGGCATTGCTTATTTCCCTCCGCCGCTAAAACAGATTCAAGATGGGGTAGATCCTTCTGCAGTTACATGTACTGAAGGCCTGGAGCTTGTACTGAAATTCTCAAATGGCAGTCCTGCATGCATAAAGCCGGCATCTGCTGAAAAGCTGATTGAACGCGGATGGGCAATTCACGTGCTGCCAGATTATGAAAAAAGTGAAAACAACAACTCGGAGATATTTACAACTGGAAACTATGAAGTTCAGACAGAAAACGTGAGCTATTTTGAAAATTCCAAAGGATACCTGGCAAAGCCCAGCGCAGATGGGGAATATCCCGGGGTGATAATGATTCATGAATTCTGGGGACTAAATGACAACGTAAAACAGATGGCTGAAAAATTGGCATCACATGGCTATGTGGTATTTGCAGTTGACTTGTATGACGGCAAAGTAGGAACGACTACTGATGAAGCAAGACAGCTGAGAAGCTCCTTTGAGCAGTCCCAATGGACAGAGAACATGAACACTGCAGTGTCATATGTTGAAGACAATTACTCTCCAACAAACATGGGGTCAATTGGCTGGTGCTTTGGGGGTGGACAGTCCCTCAACCTTGCACTAAACAACGAAGACATGGATGCAACTGTAATCTATTACGGCCAGCTGGTGACAGATACTGAAGAACTATCCAAAATAGACTGGCCAGTATTGGGAATCTTTGCCGAGCTTGACAATGGGATTCCGCCAGAAACAGTAAATGAATTTGAGTTTGCATTAAATGAGGTCGGGATAGAAAATGACATCACGATATATCCTGGAGTGAACCACGCGTTTGCAAATCCGTCTGGCGATAGATATGCACCTCAAGAATCAAAGGACGCATGGCAGAAGACGTTGTCATTTTTTGAAGACAATCTCAATTAGAGTAGATTCCATATCAAAATTCGGCACCCACCTGGATCTGTAAAATATTAAAAAACATGGGCACTGAAAAAATCCAATATCCGACTAATATTTGAGATGCATGTGAGTTATGCTTAATCTGAATGAAGTCAGCTAGCTTACCTCGTTATGACTTAAATCAATAAGATTATTTTTTAAATTCTGACACAAAAACTTTTTTGATGTTCATGAAAAAATCTCACAAATCATTATTTCCACCAAGCAAAGATGCAGTGAAAACGTGTGCTAGATGTAACAAACAATTTCAAAATAGGGCAAGCGAGTTTTGTTCTTCAGAGTGTTTCACCTCGGAGCAAAATTAATTGCGAGGGTTGTGATGAATTCTCACACTTGTCTTTGCTGTGGCAGACGATTGGATGTCACAATGGATTTTTACTGCTCATATCGATGCGAGTGCATTGCATCAGTCACAAAAAAGCGGTTTTATAATAAAAAACAGCTGATTTGAGAATATTTCGAAAAGATCATCCTTTCTTTATTTCCTAGATTGGGTGTTTTTCTCAAGAACATTTGAGTCTGAAATGGTATTTACAAAATACTTGTTTTATGTACTTTTTTTAATTTCACATATAGAAATTCAGGTAAATTGATGGTTCCTCTATGGCAGCAAAGAAAAAAGCAGCAGCTAAAACAACAGCTAAAAAAGCTTCAAAAAAGAAATAGTATTTTTAATTTGAGGATTGTCAATCCTCTTTTTTATTTCAAAATTACGAACTTAGGCGTATTGAAATTAAGAATCAATGGTACATTTAGTTTAAATCTTAGTATGCTAAGTCACATTTGCTATGAGCTACTTTCAGAAAAATCAGGATGATTACGATGGTTTCGAAGATGAAGACATCGGATTGGGATCTGACTATGATGTTGAGGACTAGATATGAAATGCCAATGTGACACATATGCATTGTGTTTGTTTCATTACATTGCAAACAATCCTAATTCCATAAAACCAAAAAAATGAATGGAGTGAACCCATGACTGACGATAATCCTAATGACAATTCTGACCATAATGAAGATGCTGTTGAACAAAGATTTGAGAGCCTGTATCCCAATTATGACTATTCATTAGAATCATCATATAATGAAAAAGATACAAGAAAAAGAAAAAGAATGAAAACCATGTATTGATGTCATCGATTACTATGAGAGTTACGAACTAAATTTACTGGAATTTAAAATACGAATTATTCTTCAAGTCATCGACATACAGAGTTCCTGCTATAATGATTCCTCACAGTATCCCACTTGCTGTTCTTGGTTCTTCTCTATTGACAGGCCACAGTATGTTACAATGTTCATTCCAAGTGAGATTGTCACTTCAAAAATGATAGTTACAGTAAACGGTCAGATCCCCCGTGAATTGAGTGCAAAAAACAATGTCTTGGACGAAGATGTCGTGATGATAAGGTTCGTACCTAATGATGCGGGACTGGTAATGATCACTCCTTTCTCCTAGCAATGATGAGAAAAAGAATCCGGAATTTTTCCTTTTTACGTAAAAATCGTTAACTTTTTTTATTGCAGGGAATAGTCGATTTCAAAGAAATCGTCATGGCGCAAACCAAACCGATAATCGAAATAGTCAACGTAGTGGCTTCTGCAACTATCGAGCAACCACTTGACCTCGACGACATAACAATGAAATTCCCGGACGTGGAATATCATCCAGACCAATTCCCTGGGGCGGTTTTCAGATTGAGCAATCCGAAGACTACAACGTTACTCTTTGGCTCGGGAAAGATGGTGTGTACGGGGGCCAAATCAGAAGAGTTGGCAGTCAAGGCAGTAAGCATGGTTGTTCAAAAGCTAAGAAAAGGCAAAATCAAAATCAAAAATGAACCAATAGTCCCAGTGCAAAACATCGTATCCTCAATCAATCTTGGCGGTACAGTGAACTTGGAGCAGGCTGCCAGAACCCTTCCGAGAAGCATGTACGAGCCTGAGCAATTTCCTGGGCTGATTCACAGGATGCTTGATCCGAAGACAGTGATTCTGATTTTTGCATCAGGGAAACTGGTCTGCGTCGGTGCAAAGCAAGAAGACGCGATACACCGCTCTGTAAATCAAATTCACAGT
>JAOTUX010000294.1 GCA_029863665.1 Candidatus Nitrosopumilus sp. | reverse complement strand
AACCATCCCTGTAGGGGGTGTAATCATTACAAAATTGGATAGCTCTGCAAAAGGTGGAGGCGCACTTGCCGCATCAGCAGCTACTGGTGCACAAATAATGTACATTGGTACTGGTGAACGAATTGATGATTTAGAAAAATTCTCTCCTACACGATTTGTTGGACGATTACTTGGTATGGGTGATATTCAAGCAGTTTTGGATTTGGCAAAACGATTAGAAGATGAAGGAGATGATGTAAGAATGAAAAGAATCTCTAGTGGAAAAATGAACATGGATGATTTCTTTTATCAATTAGAAGAAGTAACTAAAGTAGGCTCTTTGAAAGGATTTCTTGAAAGTATGCCTGGTCTTTCAGGAATGGTAAAAGATGATCAATTAGATCAGATGGAAGGCAGAGTTTCAAAATGGCGATATATCATTCAAAGTATGACTAAGGATGAAAAAGCAGATCCTGACTTACTTAATTCATCAAGAATCAAACGAATTGCTCGTGGTTCTGGATGGCCAGAAGGTGAAGTTAAAGAACTACTCAAAAATTACAAAAACTCTAAGAGTATGATGAAAGCCTCTAAAGGACGCCAAATGCAAGGTACACTTAGAAGAATGGGATTCGGATAATCTTAACCACCAAATTCTCTTCTAACATGTCTGATTATCAAAAAATTTCTTCTATTGCAAATCAAATCTTAAAAAAATATGAGTTATGTGATAATTGTTTAGGCAGATTATTTTCAAAACAATTACATCTTTCATCAAACAAACTTCTTGGCAAAAAACTTAAGAAAAATCTAAACTCTTCCCAAAAATGCTATATATGTAAAAATCTGTTTGATAATCTAAATCACTTCTTAAAGTTAATGCTTGATGTATCCTTGAATTATTCTTTTTCATCATTTAGTGTAGGGGCTATGATCAAGCCCTCTGTTATTGATAGAGATGACTACATTCGTTCAAAATACAAACTAAAAGGAATTGATAGTATAAAGACAGATATAACAAGAGAATTGGGAAAATCATTCTCTAGAAAAACAAAAAAGACTGTTGATTTTTTGGATCCAAACTTGACCTTTACTGTAAACTTGAAAGATGAATCTTGTCAATTACGTTCAAAATCAATAACTCTTTCTGGAAGATATGTTAAAACCTTAAGGGAGATTACACAAAAACAAAAACCTTGTGCAAATTGTTCTGGAAAAGGCTGCAGAATTTGTAATTTTCATGGAATTTCAAAGTTTGATAGCATTGAAGGACTAATTTCTAAATTTCTTTTTGAAAAACTTGGCGGAACCACTGCTAAATTTACATGGATTGGTGGTGAAGACAAATCCAGCCTAGTTTTAGGTTCTGGAAGACCCTTTTTTGTTAAAATTCAGAATCCTCTTAAAAGAAATTTGAAATTAACTTCTGTAAAATCTAATTTTCTTAAAATTAATAATCTCAAAATTGTCCACGAATCTCCGACAAAACCTCTTAAATTCAATTCATCAATAGAATTGAAAATTTCTACAGACGATGAAATTGATTCAAAAAATCTAAAAAAATTAAAAGATCTCCAAAAACATCCTATCATAGTTTATGAAAAATCTGGAAAACGTTCTGAGAAAAAAATTTTCTCAGTAAAATACAAAAAGAATTCTAATAATACTTTTACTCTATTTATCAAAGCTGAGGGAGGTCTCCCCATTAAGAGATTTGTAGATGGTGACGATGTATCGCCTGGACTTTCTCAAATTCTTAATACTTCATGTAAGTGTCAAGAATTTGATTTTCTTGATATCGAAGTAGAATGATAATTAATAGACAACCCATGTCTTGAACTAAAATTAAACACCAAATGACTGGGTGTCTTTTTCACATTTCGGACATGTTAGCCCCTTTATCTTAATCCCGCACTTTCTACAACGCATATCAACCCCTATAACCTCATGGGAAGATGTTTTGATTGCCTTTACAATTAAAATTAATACTATTAGAACTCCTATTACAATTCCTATCAACACAAGTACCATGTACTAAATTATACTCCATTGTATATTATCTCTTTATTTTTGTTATACGACACATACGCTCCTGAAATTACTTTTACAAACTTTACACTTGAAACCTAAACCGGCTTTATCATCAAGAATTTTCATTCTAGTCACAAAGTGATTGAAAAATATGTACTACACTCATAAGCT
>JAOTUX010000024.1 GCA_029863665.1 Candidatus Nitrosopumilus sp. | reverse complement strand
AGAAAGGGCTCCACCAATTTTGGAAATTTTATCGCAGACTGCATACTGGATTTCACAGGTTCAGACATTGCGTTGATCAATTCGGGTCACTTCAGAGGAGACAGAAAGATGGGAAACATCCTCAAAAGATCAGACATGCGCAGGGTCTTTGTCTTGGACAAAAAGGAGACGCTGGTAAAAATTACCATGACTGCAAAAGAATGCATGAAATTTCTGGAACACGCATATTCTGAAGAAGGACGTGGAAAGATACTGCAGGTATCAAAAAACACCCTCAAGATGTTACAAGAATCAAAACCAGAAGACGAGTTATCTGTTGCCCTACTATGGGACATGATAAAGACGAACGATGACGGATTCACTACAATCCTGGCCAAAAGCAGAAACACAGATGTTGACATCATCACGTCCAGACTCAAAAAACATGTGATTTTGGATTCCTCCCTTCTTGACGTGGTGGAAAAATCATCAGAGCATGTAAACTATGATTCAGATGTCAGAATTTCCGTAGGATCATTTGCGGACTTTATCCGACATGGCCCAGATTAATCAAAAAGTTTTGATTCCAAATGAAGTGTTTGCTTGATTCCAAATTTTAGAACTATCAGATAAAATTTGAACATAGAAAGAATTGAAAAATTATTTCATGTAAATGCTGACAACAAGTTCTCAGAATCCAAAAAAGGGATGACATCATTTGCATTTCCTGATGCCACAAAGGTAGGTGTAGAGAGACTCAAGAAAGGCGACAATGCAGTAGATGTCGCATATGCCATCAAATTAGCCCTAGATGTATATGATCTCCCGGCATCTGGAGTTGGTGACCAGTCCATAACGATAATAAATTTTTATAGAAAGGCCATCTGTATTTACGACTCGACCCGTACACATTCACTTGCAATTCCATCAAAGTTTAGAAATATTCAAGACGGTTTCATTGGATAAATTATGGCTATGATTCCAAGTACAGTTGTAGTGATGGGATTACCATAGGAATGGATTGAATTTCATTCTATGATCTCAATTAGTTCCTTGAGCTTTCGTCTTGACTTTGGAGGCCTTTTCTTGTCAGGATATCCGATGCAAAGAATAGAAGACGGTCTCAGATCAGTTCCAAGAATTGACATCACCTTTTCCTCGTCAATCATGCCAATCCAGATTGAGCTCAGGCCCAATCCTGCAGCAGCAATCTGCGCATATGATGCGGCAAGCGTTGCATCCTGCATCGAAAACTTTTCCAGTATTTTTGGAGGAAATTTCAGTTTAACCCGTGACGGATCCATGCAGAACACCAGTACTGCAGGGGCATTGACGTATGGCTGCTTGTTTGCAGCTTCCACCAGTGCCTCCTTTGTGGTATCATTTTTGACATAAAATATCTTCAAACCCTGAAAGTTTCCTGCAGTCGGTGCGGTATCAGCTGCTGCCAGTATCTTGTCAATTTTCCAGTCTTCTATCTTGGTCTTGGCAAACTTTCTTGTTGATCGTCTTGATGCAAATATTCTAAACACGTCAGATTCTGAAAGTGACTGATCTGTCTTCTCTGGATTTGAATTCAGTATGGCATGCATCAAGGATTGTCTGACATTTTGTTCATCGGTGCTCTCAGGCATCTGATGCGTTTCTTTTGCATCTTTTCTAATCCATCTAGACGGATTGAACTCCTTGGAACTGACGTGTAGATATTGTGGCTCGTGAGGGATTTTGGCATATTCCAGGACCTGTTTTTGCATTTCAAAGGTCTCTGCCTCAAGCAATGGGTGTCCCTGTAATGTAAATTGGATTACATCCGAGTTTATAATAATCGTGCTTACTTGATCATCCAGAGTTATTTTTCCTGTTGCATCTTTTTTGAGGATCTCTACAAGAGAATCAAATTCATCTTTGTTCAGTATTACCGTATCCGAGTCATCCTCATCAATTCCTTTCCATACAAGTCTGCATCCGTGTTTTGAGGTGTAGGCCGGTTCTACTTTGGTAAATTTCATTATCTCTTTTCTTCCATCAAATATTATAAAAAAGATAGGCAGGGCATTTGGGATTACAGTGTATCTATAAAAATATTCTAAAAAGGATGACGACAACTAATCTAATCTCATAGTAGTTACCATGATCAGTTTGATAAAATTGTCAGTTAACTACCGTGGAGATGAATCTTCAACAGTTATGTTGTCGTTGCTAATCATTATGCGGCATTTGTTACCCTATTTTCTGTAGTCAGACATTTGGTATGAATTCTTTTTTCAGATTCATGCATGCACTTGTGACAAAAAAAGGATTCAGGAGACCTGCAAGTCTCGCAGTTTCTCCTAATTTCCAAACCAGTCCCGCAGTTTCTGCAAGACTCGTCTGGCATTTTCATCCTCCTATCACTTTCATTGCCATTTGTATTGGTTCCTACAGAGGTTTTGCGCCATAAAGAAATGCTGCAAGGATTCCTGCACCTATTGGCATTCCAATTGCCATGCACAGAAGATCAAATGCCACCACCTTCTTGAAAGGTGCATGCATCATCTTGTTCCATGTGCTTTGCTCTCTGCTTTGCAATTCAGTGCTTGACATATCTTTTCACCTCTCCTTTTCCTAGGCCACAGGGATTGTCTTTCCCTTTGGCTTCTCTTCAGGTACTTTGAACTGGACTTGTAGGATACCATTGGCATAGCTTGCCTTGGCAGAGTTCTCGTCTATCTGGTACTTGAGGGGCACGTTGCAATGGTATTTTCTGTCATCGTGCTCTGCTGAAAGATCAATTGTGCCGTCAGCAACGCTTACCCTGATGTCGGATTTCTCGATTCCCGGCATCTCAGCTACCAGTTTGAGAGTCCTTGCCTTTTCATCAAATATCTCATCGACTGCAGGCTGTCTTGTGCCCGATTCAGCGATTGCATTCGACGTGCTTGGCCTTACGTTTCCCCATTCTCTCACCTGGGGTTTTCCGTCAGGACCTACGGTCATCTGATATCCATAGTAATAGGGTCCAAAAGTCTGGACTTGGCCATTACCTGGGGTTTCAATGACGTCGTCCGGAGTAAAAAAGCGGCCCGACAATCTTTGAAACATCTTGTCAAATTCGGTATCAAACCACATGTTATTCACCGAATTAATGTAATATACATTACATAATATAATTTTTTCGGACATATTACCAATATTCTTACTTGTATGCATGATGAGTGTGTGAATGAATAGATCAAAAATACATCTTCAATATTCTGTCAAACCCGAGAGGATTCTTCTTTTTCATCCCATGCCTCCCGCGTCCATTTTTATCCCCAAAAAGGCAGGAGTCCACGTGGAATTGAACTAATGATTCAAGAATAAACCCCCAACATTATCTTCTAGCATATTCCTAGAATCAATAAACTCAACTTCATTCATATCTAAACATAGATCAAAAATTCTTTAGTCACATTTAACAAATTGGATTTAAAGTAAACTTCAAAAAAATAATTGGCACTAGCATGTCTTTACTTTTTTCTTTAAATTTCAAAAATACCGAAATAACATCATGATTGCTATGGCTGACGAAAAGATTCATGCCTCAATGCAAAGATTGTGTGATGATGTACTGGACCTGGATGATGTCAGATTTGCAGGATTGATTAGCAACACTGGGAATCTGTATGCAGGTGGATTCAAGAAAGGAATCACCCCATACGAGGATGACGAAAAAAGACGCTTGATGTACATGAGGTTTGCACTGGAATCATGTTTTAGAAATGATTTTGATGATTCTTTTGGCGCATTCAGATATTCCACAGTACAAAGAGAAAGAGTATCCATTCTGACGATAAACATCTGCAATTACTTACTCCTGGTATTTGCAGAGCCAGACCTTGATCTTCACGCGTTGGCAGGTAGAATTCAGAGCATCATCGATGAAAATGAAACTGTTTTTCATTAAAAATAAAATATGATCCGAATTGATTTCCATGACTCTCTCTGAAAAAATATTTCCAACTAGTGGTAAGTGATTCCTAGTACATACCGTGCTTATATCGCTTGGGCACGTAATGGAATCATGAGTTTCAGGGAGTGTGTTCATTGCGGTAGGGAGTATGAGGATGTCTTTGAGAAGCCAGTATGCTCAGATGAATGCTCATCAGAAATTTCATCTTAGAAAAAATTATCTCAAATCATGCCCATGCAACAATTTTACAATCTTTCCTATAGAATCCCAAAAACATGCCAAGAGTAATTCTTGGAGTATTGCCTGTTATTTCTGTTACTTTGTGATAATAGTTCGGGTTCATGATGACCAGATCTCCTGCATTAAAATTAGACATTTTACAGAATTCACTTGATTCTGTTAACCTTGACGAATAGCCAAAGTCAATATTTCGAAATCTCTCATCCTCTTTTCTCCACTGTCTGTTGTACATGACCAAATCCCCGCCACCTTCTGATTCTTGGAGATGAAGTATGCATGATAACTGGCGGTCTATTTCTGATAATGCATATTCCTTTCCCTCATATCTCACATTGTCCTTGTGGACGGGGATGGATTTTCCTTTTTCATGTATTCGAATTATAGCCGGGGAATAATCATTTTTGAATTCCCTGGCAAGAGACATGGAATGGTCTGGGAATTTATCACTAATAGATTCATAGATGCGCATTATTGGGTTTTTTATTCCATGAAAGATTTTCTCAAATTCTCTTTGAGCCTCTTTTGCTTCTTCAAAGTATTTTTTCTTTTCAGTTGTGTGGGACATCAGAAATGGTCCTATGTGTCTTAGTTTTCCATTCTGGAAATTACTCTGACTGTAATTTTCTATTCTATCTGCTATGATTTGACAACTTTTCTCATCGTAAAAATTACGAATTATCATTGCAGGAATTTTGTCTGACAAAATGGATTGCAAACCGATTTTATTGAGTTGTAATCGGTTTACCACTAATGGCCCCCACACTAGTATCCACCAGCCCCTGAGTGGGACACCTTTGCCAAGATAACTCCAGTTTCATCTCTTTGACTCACTTCACATTTTAAAAATGCATCAATCACGCAAGTTTTCAACGATTCCTCATCCCAATCGCTTTGATTTTGAGGCAATCCTGGGAGATCAGCTGATGTCATGGTTATCTTTTCAGAGTCTGAATAATCCTGCTTGTTTCCATCCTTTCTATGAGTTACATCAAGGAGAAAAGAATTCGCAGACAATACTTTGGAGCCGTTTCCCCATATTATGTCAGTCATGATTTGTTTTGATTTTATTAAGATATTAGAATATCCGGCATAATGACTATTTTGGCACTAGGGGTGTTTCTCTTTTAACTCAGAAATTATTTTTGGAATTCCTTCTTTGTAGCTAGGATATTTGAAAGAGTATATTTTTGAAATCTTCTTGTTGGATACCTTCATTGATGTGGTAAGAAGCTTAACCAGATCTGATTCTAAAACTGCCTTTGCCAGAAAGGCAGGAACGTTTCCCGGATGCTTCACTCCCAATTCATCAGCAGTAAAGTTCACAAAGTCTCTGAAAAGTGCAGGAGTGGAATCAGCCACAATGAATGATTCCCCAAATGTCTGTTTTTCCATAATTGCAATCATGCTTCCGACTGCATCATCCACGTGGACAAATCCTTTGAAATATTTTCCTCCACCGGGTAACCTGAAGGATTTTTTTTGCAGTCTTTTGACCAAAATATCATAAAACCATCCTTTTGAACCGTAGACATCTCCAAAATAAACTACAGAAAAATCAATCCCGTTGTCCTGGCATTTTTTCCCAAGATATTTTTCGGCATCTAGTCTGATTTTGACAAACTTGGTATTTGGATTGCGCGGGCTAGATTCATCAATTATTTTCTCGCCAGGATCACCAAATACTCCCAAGCCTGAGACGTATATGATTGACTTTGTTTTTCCATTAATCGCTTCAAAAAGATTTTTTGTCCCATTCAGGTTGACGTTTTCCAAAACTTTGGAATTTTTTTCCAGTGGCGTGTGAGATGCCAAATGAAAGACGCAGTCAAAATCCTTTCCTTCAAAATTCAAACTAGAATCAGTCAGATCTCCGATAATCTCATCTGTTTTTATTTCTGTATGCTTTCCATCCCTCACAAGGGTGGACACGGAATATTTTTTTTCGACTAATGCAGACACAAGTCTGGAACCGATAAAGCCTGTTGCGCCGGTAACCAGGACTGACTTCATGGTTACATTCTAAAAACAACAGATTTAACGTTTCAAAAAATCAAAAATGATGCCAACTTTTTCAGAGATGATACATCAAAAATTTAGGATGACGATGTTTCTTTGACACCCATTAGAACTGTTTCCCTGTCAAATGAATCATGATTTATTTTTCGCTTGTAAATCAGCTTGCTCATTTCTATTTTTTATTTCAAGACGATTGCATAAAAACTCCTTTTCCTTTTCAACAATGTTGGCACTAGGTAAAATTTTTTCCTGATTATATTAGTGGCAGACGACAAACTAGATCATGAAATACCAATCCATGTTGGAGATAAAAATAAACAAACTGGATATCGCAGAGTCATATTTTAAGGGAAAGGCAGAACTCAACGGCAAGGAACATACAATAAACATTCAGGGACATTGGATAGACAAGCTAATCAAACTCCCGTTTCTCATTCCCACTGAAGACAAGGTATTGATCAGGCTGTCAGGTCCTGGTGATGCATACGTTGAGGATACCGTTTATTTCAAAGGCGTCTCAGAATGGATTGAGATTGATTCTCAGGACGTGCTGCATTATGTTGCAGACCGCCAAGACGAGTTTGACACTCTGGAGGTATACTTTAGTAGTTCAGAGTGACAAGGTATCATCTCATGCTAGTAATGATATTTGTCAAACCAATTGATTTTTTAACCCAATTTTGATATTTTTTGAAAACCTAGAGTTAATGTTTAATGAAATGAATGATTATTATTTTTATAACGAAGGATAATTCTTTTTTATCTCTGAAATTACTTTTTGATATTTCTTCTTTGTAATTATAATACTTCAGACTCATTAGTTGTTCTTGTTAAAATAGGAATTCTACAGACGTTGAAAGATTAGAATTTGCAGGATCTGCTGGATGCAATTTTCCAATAACCAAATCCAAGTCAAAATTCAGTATAAAAGAAAAATAGAATAAAGTTTTTTGCATGCAATGTTAATTCAAAACAACACAAATAAGAAAACCTAAGAGAAAATTTAGAAAACAGTTTTTGATTTAACAATAAACAAGCATTTCAAATTAATCTGAAAAAAGGGTCCAAACTTCCAAGTATTTGATCAATAAAATCCAGCCCTGCACAGATCTTTCAGATACAAAATCAACTGGTTTTCTTGCTTCTAGGCTTTGTTCTTAAAACTGCCTTACAGCAAATACACCTTGCATCATTAATTGAGAGAAAAATCCCGCAAGACGTACATCATTTTTGGCCAATTTCATACCTGATTCTATTTGGAACAGATTTTGCCTTGTGCATTACACAAATTCCTCTACATGTTCTACCCGTTATTTTCCACCTTGATTGAATATGTGATTCATAACATTTGAATGAATGAAGTTTTTTAGCATAGTGCTAATTTTTAATTTAATTTTTATGAAAAAGGAAAATGGTATAAATATTTTTTTTAAGATGTAATATGATGGTTTGAATTAATATTATTTAAAATAAAAAGAAGTAAAATTAAAAAATTTAAAAAAATTATGGTGAGAACCCTGTACCACTGACGTTTCTATCCCATGCATCTACCATCGGATTTTGCCTACTTTCAAGTTCTTCCAAGTATCCGTTAATTTCTCCTGCTGGAATGTAAAATGTTGCAGAAACAATGTCTCCGATACCTGCATCACAGCCTGAAACAACGACTGAACGTCCCATACTTGATTCACCCACACAACCATAATCAGTTACTTGGATTACTGTGACATCCTCAGCCACTAGAGTTGGAACTATGTTCCAAGGAGTTATTGTGAAAACTAGTGCCACAGAAACCGCAGCAGCTATAATTATAAAAAATTTTAGCTGTGGTGTTTTTTTATTTTTTGTTTGTTGCATTTTTCTTCACTAGTATTTAGTTTTCATAGCATATAATCTAGGGAAAAATTTTAGAATAGTGCCAACTTTTAAAACCAAATGGCAAAGAAATCATTATAACTTACAATCACAATTTTTGTTTTTTAGAATTCTGATCTGTTCCGTTGGAGTATCTATGAAGACATCTTGAGCAGGTTTTCCGGTTGCCTTTCTTTTGTCAAGTGGACTTTTGTGGTCATATCCCCTATGATTCATCTCTTTTACCAATTCGTCATGTCTGAGATACATTGCCCTTAGTTTTCCCTTCCATCGAATTGTTTCAGGATGCATAGAATACCCTTTCTTCTTTTCGGTTATCACTGCCCACATTGCATGCAGCTCACGATGCTCTCCCAGTAGGTGATTTCGGCATAATATGTCTGGAGAGATGTCCCAAATTCTCATCTAAACGAAATATTCAACATGTCAATAAATGATTTGAAATTAGAATTTTCTAGTGCCAATATTATTTTCTTTGGGCTGTCTCTAATTCTTTTACCCTGTTACGAATTGTTACGGCACTTATTCCGGAAATTTGGGCAATTTTTGTCTGTGAAACGTTTTCATGATTATCCTGTAATGCCAAAAACACTGCAGCAGCAGCCATGGACATCGGATGCTTTCCAGATGTTATCCCTCTTTTGTCACTAAATTCCAAAATCTTTCTTGCATCGCGCATTGTCTTTTCAGAAAGCCTGGCCTCACTTGAGATACGTGATACAAACTCACTGGGACTGTAAGATATGGAGTTGACATCATCCAGATTTGCAAACAAGAGTCGATAGAAACGCTGAATGACCTTCTTTTTCATCCCCGCAGCATCTGCAATGTCGGTTAGCGTTCTGGGAGTATCTGCAATGCGGCAGGCCATGTAAACTACCGCACACATCACAGGCAGACTCGAACGTCCGCGCAGCAGTTTCCTTTGCTCCACTTTTCTAAACAGGTATGCTGATTTTTCCACAACATGCTCAGGCAATCCAAGCTTGGAACGAAGTCCATCAAGAAAGGTGAATGCCTTTACAAAAGACTGTTTGCCAAGAGCAGCCTTACTGTTTCTATCCCACATTCTCAGACGATAAAACGACCTCCTGTTCTCATCTGAAAGTGTTCTCCCAGCGGAGTCTCTGTTTTGTGCCTGAATCATTGTAGATAGCCCTCTATCAGCCATCTTTAGTGAAGTTTTTTGTCCTGTTCTTGAATTACTATTATACTCATCCATTGTCTGGCCTATATTTTCACGTCCAAGATCAATTGCTTTTTCAAGTAGTACGACTCCGCAATTGCCACATGCTATCTCCGCAGTCATTGCATCGGTAACCCTGAAGAAGTGCATACATGTTTTATCCAAACGATTTACAACCATATGATGTTAATTAACATTCATTGAATTTTAACCACGATTGATTTTTTGCATAGTGCCAAGTAAAATCTAAAATAATTTATTTCAAGATTCAGAGTACCAGAACTTTTTACAGTTGTAGCACTGCTTTTTCCATGATGCTGTTCCATCAGGATTTTTCTTCATCTCCAGATTTCCAAAGTTTTTAGAACCGCAGGTAGGGCAGCCTTGATCCTTTATCATGTCATCATGCACCCTTCATTCTTTTAGAATAGTCATAATGAAGTATTTTTTGTGGGGTGATCTCAATAGCAACCTCATCTTTAGAATTACTTTTCAAAAATTTAGACAGTGTTGACTCTTTTTCTCCC
>JAOTUX010000293.1 GCA_029863665.1 Candidatus Nitrosopumilus sp. | reverse complement strand
ACATTATTGATAAGAGAAACTTGGATGATAGCCATATTTATGATAAATCAAGGATCCCGTGTTGGCGCTACTGGTTTAAAATCAATACCTTTGGCAAAAATTGAGACAGTAGTATCTGATAAAGATACGAGAAGAATAGTTGAGATGATCTCCCAGAATTCTGGACTGTCATCAGATCATGGTGGAAATATATTCGTTTCTGAAATGGAAGAGGTTGTAGATATGGATACCCTTAATGGCCAACAAGATCTTGAAATCTCTGTTGAAGGAAAACCAGAATCAAAACCACTTCCTAAACGTAGTAGGTTTGTACCTTTGCAAAAATTTACTTTACGTAAACTACAAGTAATCTATGAGGAAAATAAAGTAACTCTTCAAGGTGATTATAGAATAAAGTCTTTTAGCGACTTTGTGAATTATTGTATTATGAAGTCTCTTCCTACAATGGAAAAACAACTAAAGAATCCCATAATTATTTATGAAAAAAATTTTGGTAATTTTTAATTCTCACATAACTGGTAAAAATAAATACAATCCAATTAAGGTCATACCTACTACTGCAAGTGCTAATTTTGCAATAAAAATTTTAGATATTTTCATATAGCTAAACCGACAAGTATTGGTATGGTGATTATTCCTACTATTACTGCTACTTTGAGATAATCTTTTGACTCTAGTGGTTGCATCTTTTCTCTATGAAATAATCTACTTTTACGCAAATTCATGGTGTTTCTAGATTGTTTCTTCTCCTTCTCTACCTGTTGCTATATCTACTGCACGTAAAATCTGAGATACAAAAATTTTACCTACTCGTCCATGTTCTTTTATAATTCCTATCCCTTCGTCTTCCTGTGCGTCCGAAATAATTACCTCTAATTTGTATTTGTCATGAAATTGGGGGACAAAAATCTCACTTCCTTTTGATGCGTGAATTTCTGGACCCTGTCTTTTTCCTCTCCCTCTAACTTTGGAGACTAAGACCCCCGATTCCTATTTCTTTTAATCCTTCGCTAATCGCCATAACATCATTTTCGACAAGAATAACTTCTATTTTGAGCATTTAGTTATTGTATTTTCAATTACACAAATATAATTTATGATCTTGATGACTAAATAATAATCAATTGATAATCAAATTTAGACATTGTTATTAATTCAAAATTAATTTTTTTTATCAATGGTACTTGATTCTGGAGATACTGCATGGATGCTTGTTGCAGGAAGTCTTGTGCTATTGATGATTCCTGCATTGGGTCTCTTTGAATCTGGACTTTTAAGAAAGAAAAATGCAACTTCAATTTTTATGCAGATTTTCTTTGGTTTAGCACTTTTGAGTGTAATGTGGTTTGTGTTTGGATTTAGTTTATCTTTTGGCCCTTCTACTATGGGTTTAGGTGGAAACTTGGATTGGGTATTTCTCAAAGGAGTTCCTTCTGATGCTCCATTAGAACAATATGCTCCAACAATTCCTGGTGTATTATTTGTTAAATTTCAATTAATGTTTGCAGCAATTACTCCGTTATTACTTACAGGAACTATTGCCGAAAGAATGAAATTTAGTTCCTTTATCATATTCATCTCTGCATGGTCTATGCTTATCTACTATCCACTTGTTCACTGGGTTTGGGGTGGCGGTTGGTTAGCTGAATTTGGCGTAGTTGACTTTGCAGGAGGTATTGTAATTCATACAAGTGTTGGAATGGCAGCGTTAGCAGCAGCAATAGTACTTGGTAAAAGAAGTAATTATGGTCCTGCCATAATGATTCCTCATAGCATTCCTCTTGCTGTTCTTGGTTCTTCTTTGTTATGGCTTGGTTGGTTTGGCTTTAATGCGGGAAGTGCATTTGCTGCTTCTGGTGGCGTTGATGGATTACTCTTTGGAAATCCTGATCAGTTATGGATTCAAGCAGTAGGTATAGCTGTTGCAGCTGCCATGGGCTTTGGTGGAACTTGGGTGATTTTGCAGATTATCAAACATTTGATAGGAATTAGAGTTTCACCTGAAGTAGAAGATGTCGGACTAGATATTAGCGAACATGCTGAATCTGCATATTCTGATGAAGAAGAATTTATGCTTGAAATGGATGAGTATACCGAAGATCTAAAAGACAAAGATGAAATACTACGAAGAAAGAAGTGATTTTACGGTACAAAAACATGGCTATTAATTATGATGAATTATTT
>JAOTUX010000292.1 GCA_029863665.1 Candidatus Nitrosopumilus sp. | reverse complement strand
TTGTGATCATTGCTTCCTCTCAGCAGTATAGGACTCAATCCCGATGGATTTTCCCAAGAATTAATACTGTTATGACAGGATTCTACTACTTCTTCTGTTGCAGCTAATTTTTTACAATTTTCTTGAAAATCTTGCCTAAATCGTAAGGCTACAGGAAAGAACTCTGAAGAATAGTAACATACAGGGTACCCTTTGATGAACTTTGCCAGATCTAATGCGGGGTTATTCTTCTTGCTGTTAAGTTTTTTCCTGCTGTTTTCTAATGTTTTAATCGAATTAGATATAGGGGTTTTTTTAATTCCAAATGATTCAGAGAGAGTTCCCAATATGGTATAAAGTGAGAAAGGAATGGAGGCCCGCGGAGAAGATTTTAGATCATAGTTACGATAGGTGATATTATTTTTTTTACAATAGGTTTCGATTTTTCCTCCAGATGAAAAAGCAATTACCTTATTTTTGGATTTAGAGACACTCTTTAATGCAGTAATGGTCTCTATTGTATTGCCTGATGCACTATTGACAATGATTAATGAATTAGAGATATTTTTTGGAAGAAAGTATCCTTTGTTAATTATAATATCTTTATCTGGGATAAGTGAAGAAATAATATCGAAAGCTATGCCAGAACCTCCCATCCCACAGAAGACTATTTTATCAGAAGGCAGATCAAGAGGCTCTGAATTCTTGTAAGAATCACGCGCATATTCTGGCCATTTGTCATAAGTGTCAATCATCTCTTGTGTTTTTTCATTAACTGATTTATTTTCAAAAATAGACATACCTATACCCTAGAATTTATGCATTTAAAGAGATTTCCTATTCATATGAATATAATTGTCAATCAAGTATTTTTGAAGACTCATAATACTATTTCAAATTATTTGAAACTCAGTACCGGAGACAATAAGGAGATAAACAGAGAACACCAAAGGATGTTTATCAAACCAGCAACTACGGAGGTTTCTCCAGTGATTATTCTAACAGCATAGATGGCTAGACTGAATCCTAGCAATCCTATAACAATTAAGATTGGAAGAATTTTTTTGAATCGCAGAATTGTCTCTTCAGAAGAACCAGATTTTGGAGTAACTTCAAACGGCAGACTTTTTCTTCTAAATATGAAAAAAAGCGCCTTAATGTATATGAAAAAACAGATTGCGTTCAAGCTCATGTTATAAAACACATCTTTCAAACCATGGCCTGTTCTGAGAACAGAATAAAAGAAGATCACAATTCCTGAAAAAACATACGGAAGATACAGTATGAAAAAAAGATCTTCAGGGATTTGTATCAGTCTTTCCAAGAATAGTGAATAAAATGGAATAAGTGCATTTATCAGAAATGTTAGTCCGTAAAAGTACCAAGTGTTACCATAAATATATTCGACATAGCTTTTTAATTTAAGATCATTTCCAATTCCCCGCAGCAGCATAGTAAAGAATACTTGATAGGTACCATATGCCCATCTTTGCTGTTGTGTAAAGTATCCACCTATCGAGAATGGAGCACCGTTTGAAACTACATCTTTGTTAATGTATTTGGATTTTGCATGAGACTCATGCATTTTGATAGTTGTAGCTAGGTCTTCAGTGACCGTAGAGTCATCAAACCCACCCACACTTTCAAGAATGTTTTTTTTAATCATGATGTTAGTTCCAAGCATGAATGCGGTATTATCATCTCCACGTTTGGGCATTATTGTTTTCATGAATGGTACTTGTTGTGCATAGGCGGCTCGAACCAAGTTTCCTCCTTCTTTGTCATAGAATTGTGGGAAAATAAGCAAGTCATTTTCTTCAATATATCTTGCTGCAAGATCAAAGAAATTATTTTCGGGGTTTGAATCAAATTTTGGATGAGCATCACTATCCAATAACACAATATATTCAATATCAAGCGGAAGTCTTTCAGCTAAATCTTTAACAGTGTAATTAAATTCAGATATCAGATCTTCGATTTTGTCTAATATTTTTTTGGCATCATCAGAATATGAAAATTGTGTTTGATGAAATATTCCATCCTTTATTGTGAGTAATGTTTCATCCAGATCAGAAATGAAATCTGTCAAGTTGACAGATTTTGTCAGGTCATAAAATTCACCCATATCATGCTCCAAATCTTGTATTTTTGATTGTAATTGATTGAAATCCTCCAGAGGGAGACTTTTAGATTTTTCAGTAAGTACGGATCCCAT
>JAOTUX010000291.1 GCA_029863665.1 Candidatus Nitrosopumilus sp. | reverse complement strand
TTTTTGCTGCCTGGAATGTTGTACTCAGAAAATTCATCAGGATCTCGTACATCCAGTAAATACACATTTGGATCATGTAATTTCTGAGACAGTTCATCAGGATTAATTGCATCAGGAGGGCTGCCCTTCACCAATTCTTTAGTCCAACTTTTCATTCCCCCTTTCAAGTAATGAGCATCTAATCCGAATGAACGCATCATCGTTGCGGTTTCAGCAGACATTGCCCCGTCTTCATCAATTAGAACAAGTTTAACATTTTTTGGAATCTTGGGCATCAGAGTTTCCTTAGTCCTGGCATCACAAACTGCATGAACAGATCCGTTGATGTGTCCTTCTTTGTAGATGTCTTGCAGTCTTAAATCAAACAAAAGTAGAGACTCTTTTTTTTGTAGTAAAGCGTACAGTTCATCAGGAGTTATTTCAAATTCTTTAGAAGTTTGATCAGGCATAAAGAATTTCCCTCAGATCAATTATTTGTGTATTTTTTAACATGTTGTTTCTCATAGTTCATTTTTTGTCTTAATTTTGATTCATTTTATCAAAAGCATAAGTTGGAAACAAAGAGGGTATCCAAGCATGAATGAACAATGCCACACTCATCGACATGGCTCTCCACCAATGTGTTCTGTAAGTTGTATTGTTTTCGTTAATGTGTTTTATTGTGCCAATTTTTCTCATCTTGAAAATAAAAAAAGTCATTGATCAGGAATCTCCTGAACAACTAGGATGTATGGTTCACCCATTGGATACGTATCACCGTAGTTCCAAAAGTAGTAGACCTTTCCGTATGTCTCATCAAGAACTGGTTGAATTTTGGCTAGTTCTTCATCTGAGAGTTCTGGAAATGCGGCATCTGCTCTAGGAAACTCTGTCTTGTGATAGTGCCAGTATGGTTTCTCATCTTCAGGTAACTCTTGGTATTGATCAGTCGTGATGACGTATTCTATTCCGTATGGCTTGTCTTGGTCAGTCATTCCGTATGGGAATAGCAAGCATGTTGCAGTGTTGTCATCATATGCCTTACAGTGATGATGAACTATTGTCTGCAAAAGATGCTCAGCAGTACCGTGTGATTGGTTGACGTCAAGATGTCTGTTTGCATGGATGTGCAGATCATTGAATCCCAGAACGTTCGGATAATCAATCTGTCTTGGGTTGAGCGTCTCGTTGTAGACTGGTTCTTTACCCATCATCATTTTTTCCATCATCTTCATATGTTCACTGATGTTCATTGACTCCATTTTTTCCATCATCTGCTCCATGTTCTGGAACATTTTGGATTGTTCTTGTGCAGTCATTGATTTCCACATTTGCTTCATTTCTGATTGATGTTTCTTGTGAACTGAATCCATTCTGTCAAAGATCGAGTCGATGTTAATTGATGTATTAGTTGAACTCTTTGTCATAGTTTTTCTCTCCTCTGCAGGAATTTCAGAACATAGTCTGTCCCCACAGACTTTTGATGAACCTATATCGGTGAGGGAATTTCCTTTTGATTTTACAGCATCAGCTGCCTGACTAAGATCAATTGATGCTACAACAGTAACTGTCAGCAATATTGCCATGCTAAATACCACTGTAAGTTGTTTGTTCATGAAAAATTGAATGATTTTTACCATATAATGTTCACAGACACTTTCCGCATCTGGCTTTCAACATTGGAAATCGTTTTCGGAATTTGTCTACTTTGATATTATATTACAAACTTAAACTATGGATATGAAACCACAATTAGAAAATCCAAATGTTTTGCAGAAATGTAAAATTCATGAAAGAAAGGTAAAGATTTGTCTTCAATGTGGAAGTGACAATATGTGCATAAATCAGCGCGGTATGTACTGTAAATCATGTGGATTTTTACGAGGTTTTGAATAGCATGGGTGCATCATGTAGAGGAATTTGTAATAGATTCAAAAGCATAGGAACCGCAATGCAATTAAAATACCAAGAGGGTCAGAAACGTTGCAGTTTTTGTGGGATTTTTATGAAATGTGATGGTGTAAGATGCCCCTGTTGTAAAACAATACTGAGAACAAAAGCACGGAACAAACTCTAAAATTAAAAGAATTATGGATAATTACCAATAAGCACTGGTTCCCATTCCGTCATTGTCTATGATTTGTACATCTAATGATTCCAAACCAAATACAACATAGATTGCCTTTAGCCTGTTTTGATAAAGAAAATATTTTTTTC
>JAOTUX010000023.1 GCA_029863665.1 Candidatus Nitrosopumilus sp. | reverse complement strand
ACAGAGGAAGTAGAAAAAGATACAATGACAAAGACAACCGAAATAGTTACGGCGGACGTAGTAGATGGTAATAACTGTAAAACTTAAAGACTTTAACTTTGTAATTACTTTAAGGTAAGGTATGCACAAGGGATTCATTTTACTAAACTGTGACCTAGGTTCTGAAGAATACATTGTAGATGAATTAAAACAAATGCAGAATGTCAGTAATGCATATCTAACTTTTGGAGCATATGACGTAATTGCAGAGATCCAAACTGAAGATCAGGAAGGATTTGAAAAGGTAATAGCAACAATTAGAAGATTATCCAGAGTAGTAAGTACAATGACACTAAATGTAATAATCCCCGAATAATTGTTATATGAGTTAATTAGGATTATTTCAAAATGCAGAAAATTGATTATGAAGGAACAGTATGGGTTCTAAATTACAATAATCCTAAACCACTATTGGATCATGCCATTCACATGCTAGAAAGACACGGAATCAAACGAGAAGACATGACAATAACTGAAACACCAAATGCAAAAGTTGGTGCAATAGTAGTAGAGATTTGGCCATACGAACTAGTAGTAGCAAGGGTCAGAACAACACGTAATGACTCATTTATCAGTGGAACTGAACTTACAATTGAATTAAAATTGGATGAAAATGGAAATTACATAGATTATCTTTGAAGAAGAAAGTTCAGAACATCATTATTGTCATAATAGCCATTCTCATCATTGGATCAATAATAGCATACAACTATTCAGTAGACCAAACAAAACAAAAAGGTTTTCAATTTGGAGTAGAATTAGAACAGATTCAAAAAGAAATCAAAGAATTACAAACAAAATTTTATTCTGAAAAAACTAGATGGGAAGAAGGAGATATCTCAAAAGAAGAATTGTTAGAATTCTACGAAGAGCATTTGAAAGATTTTCAGGAGATTATTTCCAAATACGATAAAGTATCACCTCCAGAATTATTCAAGAGTTCAGTAGAATTGTTAAAGATATCATCTGAAACTCAATTGGAAAGTGATTTGCAATTTATAGAATGGATAAAAACAGGAGACGAGTCAGCAAAGATAAGATCAGATACACAATTTCAAGAGGCTCTAGAATACGAAATGCAAGGATTAGTAGAATTTTACTCTGCCAAAACAGGCGTAAAAAATTTTGATGAGCAAGAAAAATTTGAAGCCCCACAAACTGGTTTAACACAAAAGGTTATCCAAATATCAGAAGACATGAAAAGTAAATGTGATAAAGAGTTCAGAAATGAATTAGGAGGATTTGATTCAGATAAAATAGAAATAGAATGGTTTAACTGTACGAATGAGGCTCAAAAGTGGAAGATTGATCACTTGCCGTAGATGCAAGTCCATATTCAAGACTCTAAACAACATAAACTTCTTTAGATAAAAGAAAAAAAAGAAAATTGTGGAAAAAATTCACATGATTGCGGTTATTTTTATCGGTGCAACCCCACTAGCATTTGGAGAGCCATACATCCAAAATGATCAACAATACATCGGGGATGATGGTGCACTTCATATTGTTGGGGAGGTTAAAAACAACCTAGAATCTCCACTAAACCAGATTAATGTACAAATAACACTACTTGACAGAGACAAACATCCAATCACAACAAAAGAGACAAATTCACTAGTAAATACAATCATGCCAGGAATGAAAGGCCCATTTGACTTGATTTTAACAAACTATGAATCAAAAAAAGTAGAATCATATTTGTTGGATTTAGATTATAAAATCAGTTACCCAAAAAATCAGGTAATTGATATTTCTGAATCAGAGATGTCAAGGGATAGTCACAATAACATGATGATCACAGGGATTATTTCTAACAGAGGAGACATTACGGCTAATACAATAGCAGTCATTGCAACACTCTATGACAAGGAAGGGAATGTTGCAGCAGTATCGAGAGTTCATCCAGAACCAGACTATCTAAGAGCAGAAGATAATGCATTTTTTCTAGTAACAATACCAGACAAAATACAGGCAAACAGCATTAATGACTACACACTAATTGCAGAATCAGAAGAATATGCAACAGTGCCGGAATTTCCCATAGGAACACTTGTTTTGTTGGGAGGAACATTATCAGCATATATCGGGATTACAAGATATTCAAGTAAAATTACAGCAAATCTGATTTTTGCAACAAATCCAAAGTAGTAAAAATTTCATCCATCAGTTTTGTTTTTTCAAGAGGAGTATGTTTTGAGAATTTTATTTGAAAGGTAATTGTCAACATGTCTTGATCGGTGTTAGATATTCTGACAAAGTGGACGTGACGATTAGCATGAGACAAAAAAATTTCCATTTTTGCAGATGAGTGTTTACTCTAATTACATTTTCTTGAACTTCAGAAAGACTGGAATTCAAGTCAGTATCAAACAGACCAAATTTAACAAGAGGGATCATAATCATCCCACCTAGAATTTTATCATGATTTTTTAGCATGGATGAAATGATTCCCTCAGAATTTTTTTGGGAAAAATATCCCCATAGTCAGGATCAAAATATCCCGCAATTAGTTTTTTTGAATCATATATACGAAAAAAATCCTCATCAGATTCTAATTTCCACAACAAATAGGAAATAATTTGTCAATAAATAAACAATTAATCAGTAATTAAATAAACTAGAGAATATGGAACCAATTATGGTGATTTCAAAAGAAAATAAAGATTTTATCAATAGTTTAATTGATTATTACATTAGCGAATCAGGATCATACAAACAGATCGCAGAAAATTTTGTCCCAGAGATAAAATCGGTTCCAGACACAGCGTTTGGAATAATTACAGGTTGTGTGTATTCAGGATTTTTACAGGCATATCAGAACCAGCAGCAAACACCAAGTCTAGAAGATATGAAAGAATTTAACCAGATAATAAAAGAACGTGCCCCGCTAATTAAAAAATCAATTCTGGAACCATCAAGTTTGCAAACTGATAGGGAAAAATTAGGAGAAATTACTCAAAAAGATGCAAAAAAATCCACAATTGAAGATCAGGGAAAATACATCAAAGAACAATCAAATATTCATCCTCAAGAGGAGTCATAAAATTAGAGAGAAGGATATGCAGTTATCAAATATTTGAAAAAATAAAAAATATTTACAAAAATAATTTTAGAAAAAGAAAATAGACAACAAATTAATGTCATTCCCAAGTACAAGCTAGTATGAGTGTAGATGGAAGTAAAATTATTTTCGGATTAGGAGTAGCTGCAGCTGTAGTTACGGCAGGAGTTGCATTATATTTTTCAATTCGTTAAAGATAAATCATCAAGAAACTTCAACATAGCATTGTCAGCAACAAATGAGTTTAAAATTACACAAATAGTAGATAACGGTCAAATGATCCAACTGACATTAATTGAAAATGTTTCAACAGAGCCAATTTCACAAAAACAAATGATTATTGAGAATGTTTCAAAAAGACTTGACTCAGAAACTAAAGAGCAAGTCATGCCTTTGTTAGAAGCAATATTACAATCTCAGCCAACAGTCAATATCAAAACATACCAACAAACACAAATCACAATGGCAATGCCAAAAGCAAGATATGACAACATGGGAAGGCCTCAAGTGGGAAATACCATAGAAATAAATTTGAGAAAAACCTAGAGATGAGAATTTATCTCATCAATTGTGTGTAACGGCAAAGAACAAGTAAAATTTTTGCATACAAAAACACTAGTCTTAGATTCAAATGTTTTACCTGTAAAGAAAGGATATTCAGACAGATGCTTCAATTGTTCTGGTTTTTGAATAGTAACAATAAACGAATTGGGCAAATAATTTGTAAGGAGAAAATCACATAAATCAGTATTCTCTGAATTGATAACAGTGATTTCTACAGGTTTTTGGAAATAAGTGTAAATGGTATTAAGCAAATATCCAAACCCAAAAGGGTTTTCTGCAGCCATTTGTGCTTGAGATTCCATTATTTTTGTGGCAATTTCAAGAAAGACTTGTTCTTGAGACATATGGTATAGTCGAAGCATTACAAAAGCAGATACTGAATTTCCTGAGGGTAAAGATAAGTCGTAATTGCTTTTGGGTCTAATGATTAGTTTTTCATGATCATCAGAAGTCATAAAGAAACTTGAATTCTGAGAATCCCAAAAATGATCCACTAAATGATGCCCAAGTTTCAGAGACAAATTTAGATATTTTAACTCAGGCTCAATCTCAAAAATATCAAGTAGTGCATTTACAAAATATGAGTAATCCTCAAGATATCCATCAATTTTTACAGTTCCATTTTTGTAAGTTCGTAATAATTTACCATCTGTAAAAAGATTATTTTTGATAAAGGAGATACAGGTTTTTGCAGCGTTTAGATATTTTACATCATTTGTTACACGGTATCCTTTTGCAAATGCCGTAATCATCAAAGAATTCCATGAGACCAAAATCTTATCATCTAAACCAGGATGAATCCGCATTGAACGAACTTTTAATAATTTTTCAGAGCATGACTTTAGAATTTCACGTACTTTTTGCTCATTAATTCCAAAATTAAAAGCAACAGTAGAGATGTTAAGATTGTTACATAAGATATTATTTCCTTCCCAATTACCCCCATCAGTAACATCAAAGTAAAGACAAAAGAGATCAGCATCATCTTCAAGAATTTCTTTAATTTCTTTTTTTGTCCAGACATAGAATTTCCCTTCCACACCTTCAGAGTCTGCATCATAAGCAGAATAGAACCCGCCTTCTGGAGAGGTCATTTCGCGCAGAACAAAATCAAGGGTTTGTTCCAAGACATCACGGTAGAAAGGATCTTTTGTAATTTGATATGCCTCAGCGTAGTTTATTGGCATTAAGGCATTATCATACAGCATCTTTTCAAAATGCGGCACAAGCCACTTGGTATCGGTTGAATATCTATGGAACCCGCCTCCGATTTGATCAAAAATTCCTCCCTTTGCCATTTTATTGAGGGTTTTGAGTGCAAATTCATTAAATTTTGAAAGACCTGACAGTTTAGCATAACGAAATAGGAAGGAGATGTTTGCGGCATTTGGGAACTTGGGAGCAGAGCCAAATCCACCATACGTAGGATCACCTAATTGAAACAAGTTCATGGCAGCCTCATCCAGAATTGTGCGTTCTAATTTTGAAGGGATTCGGGCAGTTTCTGTTTTGTGTAACGCATCAAGAAAATTCTCAGCTGATTTTTCAATATCTTTGGGTTTTTCTTTCCAGGCCTGAGATAACTGTCTACAAATACTTCCAAAACCAGGACGTCCATAGGAATCCAGTACTGGAAAATAAGTTCCCACATAGAATGGTTTTTGATCAGGAGTAAGAAATATGCTTAAAGGCCATCCGCCTTGTCCTGTTGCAATCTGGCAAACTTTTTGATAGATATCATCAATGTCGGGACGTTCTTCTCTATCAACTTTGATATTCACAAAATTTTCATTCATAAATTTTGCAACATCTTCGTTTTCAAATGATTCATGAGCCATCACATGGCACCAATGGCATGAGCTGTACCCCACACTTAGAAAAATGGGTTTGTTTTCATCTTTGGCTTTTTTTAATGCCTCATCATTCCATCCATACCAGTCAACAGGATTTTGTGCATGTTGAAGTAAGTATGGACTTGTTTCATGAATTAGGTTGTTGTCCGCCACAATCACTTAAATCCATTAGAATATTAGTACTTAATTGAGTCAGGTTAGATTTTTTATTTTACAATCATTTTCCATTCTCAACAACATCATAATTTATTCAGTCATCACATATGTTAAGCAATCAATCCGAATTTGAAAAATTACCTTTTATCTATCCACATATCGAGTTTTAAGATTGCTTATCCCCAGATTCCTCGCCCTTCTTCCAGCTCATATATTCTGACATTGATTTTTCCAAGTAGCTTGACTTTGGATTTGTGAGCCTTTTTGTCATGACTATAATCTTTCTTTTCAATCAGCTCTTGCAACCTCCTTAGTTGCTCCACTGAGAGCTTCTTGAATTCGTTTTTGGAGCTTGTCACGAGTTGCAGGAGTTTTACCCTTTCCCTGTCCTCATCTGTAATTCCAGTCACATTATTACTCAGTGCTAGTCCCTTATTTTTCTAATGAGCGAATCTTAAAATTCCATGCCCCACTCTTAAAATCGTGGAAAAAATGCGTGCAATGGTGCTTTCTGAATGCGCCTCAATAGAGGAAAAACCGTTAAAGCTAACTGAGATTGAAAAGCATGAGATCCAGAGACCAAACGAGGTTCTAATGAAAATTGAGGCCTGCGGCGTTTGTCATTCGCAGCTTCACGGAATCGAGGGGGATTGGAAGGACATAGGAATTCCGCCAACGCTCCCGACAGTGCCAGGTCACGAGTTGGTTGGAAAAGTGGTTCAGATTGGAAAAAGCGTAACGAAATTCAAAGTCGGAGACAGGGCGGGAATTACTCCATTGCTTGAGGCATGCAAAGAATGCCAATACTGCAAAGAGGGAAAAGAGTATCTTTGCGAATCATCAACAATAACAGGAGAATCTTTCAAAGGAGGATATACAGAATACATAACAGTTATAGAAGATTTTGCAACCAAAGTTCCAGAAAATATGAAACCAGAGTATGCTGCACCATTATTTTGTGCAGGAATTACAGCATACAAAGCAGTAAAGGCAGCAGAACCAAGTGTGCATAAAAAAATTGGAGTTTTTGGAATAGGTGGAGTAGGTCACATGGCAATTCAATTTGCTAGAGTGGAGAATTGTGATGTAGTTGCATTCTCCAGAACTCAAAATCATTTGAATGTAGCAAAAAGATTAGGAGCAGTAGATGCAATGACTTTTTCTGAAGATCAGAAGAGATTTCTTACCAAACTAAAAGAGAGCCATGGAATGTTAGATGCAGCAATAGTTTTTGCACCAGCAGACATAGTCACAGATACTGCAATAAAATCAGTAAAGAAAGGAGGATTAATTGTGATTGCAACAGTCGGAAAAAATCCAGAATTCATGGCATTTGAGGAGAAGACAATCAGGGGAACTCTAATAGGTTCAACAAAAGATATGGAGCAAGTCATCAAGATATGTGATGAGAAAAATCTTGAAGTGATTTCTCAAAAATTCCCATTAGAGAGTGCAAATGAGGTACTTAAGAAATTAAAAGATTCAGAAATTGAAGCTAGAGCAGTTTTAATCCCTTGACTTTTGGCTTAAATTATGGAGAGAATGATTTTTTCTTATGAATTGTTACAGATGCCACCATACAGATGAAGTACATATTCAAAATGTAGAAAGTAATTCCATCATCAAAGCAGGCAAATGCCAAATACCACATTGTACATGTCAACAGTATTTAGATCCAATTTTAAAAATTGATGAAGAACTTTTGTAATAATTCATATATCAAAATATTTCCAAACAGATATGGATAAACACAAACCATCAGATGAAATGATTAAGGAGTTAGATAATTTATTATCAAAAATTAACGGAATGGAGATTGTTGCATCAGATGATTATCAAAAAAATTCAATTAAGATCATGAGGGCACTGGTGGAAGGTCAAATGCATTCAATTAAAGAGTTTCAGCATTTGAAAAAAGCAATAGACCTACTAACTTTGCAGCTATTTGATGTTCAAAACAAAATCAAGAGTTAAGTTTGGTATCACTTATCCCACACCCAGCACATCGGAACAGGGTAGACTTCTCAAGAATTTGCTCAGCTTTCATCTCAGAGCCACAGCAAGGGCAAACCAGTTTCTCTGAATCAGGAATCGGTTCTTCTGATTTTCTTGTAACATAATCAGGTTTTGTTTCAGAGATATCATCAGAATTACAAGGGGGTTTGTAACGAGTCATTATTTTATTGAGCACGTTTTTTCTACGAATATCACTTGATTCAAACATCGGCAATATTGCAACATATAGTGATTTTTCTGAGCCTGACTGTTGCACCCAGCATTTGAAATGAGAGTGTTGAACAAAAAAAGACTTGTCATCAGTCTTTTCACAATCACCAACATATACTATATTGAATCGATCCTTGTCTCTGGACATAATCAGATATACTAATTTCTCCATAGGTGGACCCCATTCATCAAGAGGAATAGGTCCAAGAAACTCATACTGAAGGATTTGAATACTCAATGAATGTATTTTTCACTACTCTCTTTTCTTTTTTTCCCCAAACAAACACTCCAGTATCATCAATTTGATCGCAAAATCTAAACTTGAAAAGATTAAATTCAAGAGTTTTAGATTTCTCTTAAATGAAAGAGCCTCACAATCATGCAAAAGTAGGATATTCCATGATTGTAGTATCAGCAAGTCTGGCTGTAATTGCACTTTTAGCATTAGCAATTGGGGATGACGTACTTTTTGCAGACAATATGTCAAGAGATAGCACCATCCATTTCAATGAATGTAAGGAAAATGATTTCAAAACTGATGGTTGTGAAAAATACTGGGACAGAATAAACAACAAGATTTCAGGAATTTATGTAGACTTGGAAGACTAGAAACCATTAGCATAGTCTTCAAACATGTTTTGGTTTTTTGTTAGTTTATTCATTGCATAAAATGCTCCACCAACAATTCCTGCCTGATAAAAAGTATACAAGAAAACACCTGAAGACGTAGGATCAGATTGTGTGAAGCTCAAAACAAGAATTGTAAAAAATACAAAGGTTCCAACAAAGGTGACCATTCTGTTTAGAAATCCAAAATTCATGCCAACTATTCTTTTAGTAGCAGCTGCCATCAAAGTAATACTAGTAATTATCAGAAAGGTTGCACCTCCATTTGCAGTGACAAATTCATTTAACCAAACTAAAAGACCGTCTTTTAAAATAGAAACATCAGGCATAATGCTGCCCCCATTTATTGCAAAATTCACAGAACTGAACATGCCGCCAATTACAAAAAAGAACAAAAAGATCTTTACAATTGATCTTTTAAATGGACTGCGAATTTCTGATGGATTTACTGCCCTTTCAGTAATTTTAACACCATAAAGAAATCCTACAGCCATAGCTGGAATAAACATGATATTGATCAAAAGTGGTGATTCCTTGTGGATAGCCTCTATCTGAGGATGAAAAATCAAGAACAAAATAATTGCAAGAGAAGCTGCAGAACAAAATAATATCAGACCAAGATAATTTGGCCCATGTGACTCTGAGAGATCATCCCAATTAGACATTTTATTGACTCTAAAGAAAACCATTAAAGAGCAAATCCAAAAATCATTTGGTCAAATTATCAATTCTGTTTACTCTTTTTATTGGAATTAAAAATAGGGATTTTGTGAAAGGGGGAAAACTACTAGTTGCAACAGGCATAGTCATCATGATTTTTGGGGCAGTATTTCATCTTCAAGGACAATCAATAGTAGGACCTGAATCATCCTTCATGTATTCTAATCCAGATTGGATAACTTATGGAATTCAGATCATAGTTATTGGAATTACTCTACTTTTTGCAGGAATATCCATCAGCAGAATTAAAAGAAAATAATTCTACAAAATCATATAACTGTGAAAAATTAGTTCATTGCACGAAGAGTAACAGTACTTCTGATTTTTTGGAGTTTTCTTATTTTAGTGACAATTATCTCATTCATTTGTGCTGGAGTGTCTGTAACAAACTCAGCAACAACATCATAACTTCCATAAGTTATCATACAAGTTTTGACTCCAGGAATTTCTTTTAGTTGAGAGTAAAGAGATTGCTCTTCTCCACTTTGACAGCTAATTAGCATGAATGCCTTTTCCATAGTTAACACATTTTCTTAAAAATACACTAACTTAAAGACATCTAAGGAATTATTCTAGTAAAATGTGTCTTAAAATCCAGCAACCATAGGGTCTGAAGGTTTCATTATTTCCCTTAACAAAACTGTTGCAAAAGAGCCTCTA
>JAOTUX010000290.1 GCA_029863665.1 Candidatus Nitrosopumilus sp. | reverse complement strand
AATAAGAATATCTGGGGGACTTTCATTAATTTTTTCCTATCTTTTTGAGTAGTGTCTCCATGTCTAATCTCAATAGATAGTTCATTACCATGTGCATATTTTGTTATTCTTCGAAATACATCACGATTTAATGCCCGTAAAGGAGTAATGTAAAGAGCTTTAATTTTTCCATTTTTCTTTGAATTTCTTAAAAGAGAAAAAATTGGAACAACAGAACATTCAGTTTTTCCAGAACCAGTAGGAGCAATTACAAGACAATCTTTTTTTTGTAAAATTAGTGGTGAAGCTTTTTTCTGAATTTTAGTTAATTCAGAAAATCCAAATTTTTCAAATAGGGATTCAAGTTGGTTCTTTCGTTGGATTTGATCGTGATCTTTCATAAACAATTACACCTACAAAGCCAAGGGCAAATAAAACTACAGTTAATATTGGAATTGAATCATAAATTCCTGTCATCGATAAACTTGATGACTGATTGTTAAATATCTTCAGTATAATCAGATAGTCCTGATATGTGTATTTTGTAGGAGAAATATTCTTCATTTAGTGCCCAATAAATTTTCCCTTTAAACTTTGAATTTTTAAAAAGATGGATTTTGATATGTGTAAAATGATCTATAACACTTTTCATGTTTTCAACTTCTTTACCTTCTATGTTTCTAATCATATTAGTAATAACAACTGGGATTTGTTTTGTAATTGCAAATTTTGATAATTCATGCATATATTTCATGAATAATGAATTTTTTTCAAAGATGGATTTGTCATTTTTATATTCGTAAGAAAATAAATCAGTTATGTTATCAATTACAATTAAAGAAAAATCATTATTTTCAATACGTTTCATTGATTTTATTTGCTCTGAAGTATTTGTTATTCGTGATACCGTAATTTGTTGTAAAAAATTAAACGGCATTTCAAATTGTTTTTGGATTTGAAGTATTCTTTCAGGTCTAAATCCACCTGTTGTATCTAAGTATAATACATGACCACCTTTTTTAATTGAATTTATTGATAGTTGTAGTAGTAACTGAGTTTTTCCTGTTCCGTTACCTCCGAAAATATCTACAATTACACCATTTGGAATTCCTCCTGACAGGAATTCATCTAATTTTTGTAAACCAGTCGAAATCATTTGTATAAGTATTAGAAAAAGAGAAAAAATTTAAGGAATTTCAATTTTTGCAAAAGAGGCAAGGCTTTTATTCTAGAGAACAAAGTTGCAAAATAAGTGAATAATTAGTGTCTCAACCAAACAGTGCAAAAAGACCTTTAACAACTCTTCAAAAAAGTACAAAAAAGAAAGTTACAGTAAGACTGAAAAATGAAGTTGAATACAAAGGAAAAATGGATAATGTTGATTCTTATATGAATTTGATTATGACTGATGCCGAAGAACTTCATGATGGCAAAACAATTTCAAATTATGGAAGAGTAATTGTAAGAGGCAATAATGTATTATTTATTAAATTAGAAAACGAACTCTAGTAAGAGGTGGTTCTATGACCAATGATTTCTTATTTACATCAGAATCAGTAACAGAAGGACATCCTGACAAAATATGTGATAATATTTCAGATGCATTTTTAGACGAATATCTCAGGCAAGACCCAGATTCCAGAGTTGCAGTTGAAACAATGGTTACCACAGATTTTGTGGTAATATCTGGAGAAGTAACATCGAAAGCAAATTTGGATAAAAAAGCTCAAGAAGAATTAGTGAGAAAAACAATAAGAGAAATTGGATATGATAACAAAGAATTGATGTTTGATGCAGATACTTGTCAGGTTAACTTAAGATTACATTCACAAAGTCCAGACATTAGTCAGGGTGTAACAGCTACTGGAGAAAAAGAACAGGGTGCTGGAGATCAAGGATTAATGTTTGGATATGCAACAAATGAAACTACCGAATTAATGCCTATGCCGATTTTATTAGCACATAAATTAATTCAAAGATTATCAGAAGTCAGGAGAAATAAAATTCTATCATGGGTCAGACCAGATGGGAAATCACAAGTATCCATAAGATATGAAAATAACAAACCTGCTAAAATTGAAACAGTTGTAGTTTCAACACAACATGCACCAGAAATTTCTCAAGAAGAAATTTCAAGAGAAATTATTGACAAAGTCATTAAACCAGTATTGGGAAATCTTTGGAATGACGAAATTAAAATTCATATTAATCCTACGGGAAAATTCGTAATTGGCGGTCCACATGGAGATGCGGGTTTAACAGGAAGAAAAATTATTGTTGAT
>JAOTUX010000288.1 GCA_029863665.1 Candidatus Nitrosopumilus sp. | reverse complement strand
ACCCCATTGAGAAATAGCAATGCAAATTAAGCGTAAATTTACCAAACTTTTCGGACTCGTTGCATAGCTTGGATAGTGCGATTGCTTGCGGAGCAATAGGTCGCCGGTTCGAATCCGGTCGGGTCCGTTTACATTTTGTGTCGAACCCTGTCTAAGTACCACCTTGTCGTTTGGAAGAACTGCAACGAATTGCCATCCTTGAATGATTAGTTTCTCTGCTTCCTCAGATGTTGTCACTTTTTGCCTATCGATGACTTGCAGTATATCTTGTTTTTGACATACTCTTGCACCTCGATAAGCTCATCACCTGACAGTTTCTCCACATCATCTTTGACCTTGTCTTTCATGTCCTCTTCCAGCATGTCAACTTGCTCTTTTTCAAGATCAAGTAACTCTTGACATCTAAGAAATGATGCTTTCATTTCATCAATTAATGCCATTGAAAGAATGCTTTTGTTTGTAGTGTATTTTGCCTCTATGCTTCCCTTGTGACCCATCCAGAACACCCTAAAGTCGTGTGCCACTTTACCCCTTGATTCTGCAATTAGTAACTGCGTATCAAAGAATGCGCGCAGCACATATGGTCTCCACTTGAATCGAGGCCTCATTGCATTTCTGACATCCCTTTCGATGATTGCAGAGGAGACAAATTTCCCCTTTGCAGATTTACTTAGTGGCTTTATCACTGGCTCTTCTGGACCTAGTGCATCCCCTGACGAAATCCTGTCATTAAGATATGCCAGAATCCATTTCTCTTCTAGTTCTGTCACAAACGAGAAATATTCATGGCCTGCCTTTGACAATGACTTTCGCACCATTACCCTTGATGGCTTTTTCAAGAAACATGCCTCACCCTTGACAAACGCAAGTTCAGGAAGATCCTTGATTCTTAATCCATCGCTTGCATCAAAGTTGCCAAGAACTTCTGGTCGCAATCCTGATTTTGCAATAAATGCCATGATTGCTCCCTCTCTTAGCCTTGCGTGTGTAAATAACTCTGCAAGTTCATTTGCCTCTGGCACCCTCTCATCTTGAAGTGTTGGTGTTGAATCTACGTTAGATCTTCTCAACTTTCGTTTCACTTCAATGTCAAAATGACTGAGCCAAGACTTTACGGCAGTTATTGTAGTCTTGATATATTGTGGTGCCTTCTCATTTTCTTCCATTCCTGAGATATGGTCCTGCAACAGGTCTGCAATTGCCTTGGAGTCTTTTAGTCCAATTTGGATCAGTTCTGTTGGTGTCATTTCATGTTCCTCACAGAATCCTCCCAATCTTCTCAGTCTGACTTCGGCAGTTACTATACTTCCTCTTGCAACGTTGGAATACCAACGTTTGACATCTGGATTTGACAGTAATCTGGATTTTTTTGTCTGTTTTTTGTTTGCAGTATTTGTGATAGTCTTTTGTCTATGCATCTTGTTTCCAACATCAGACTCCTCCTCTCTGGAGAAGTCCTCATTAGATATGGATGCAAGACGGATGCCTATTTGCTTTTTGGTCAAGTGATCACTCCTGACAGATCAGAGTTTTTGGTTTCTTGTTCAAAATTATCTTGGTACTCAACTAATAATCTAAAAACTACAATACAAAAATTCTGAATATCTTGAATTTGCCTTACACTACTTTCCACATATTAGAACTAATAATTTGCTTAAAAGCAAGGATTAATTGTATCGTTGATATTTTTGTTCAACTGCATTACATATTATGAATTACTTTCAACGGTTTTGTATATCACAGAGAGATTTGCACGCAATTGTTCAATGCACTTCAAAATGTATTGTGATCTGTAGCAATGATACCAACAATATTTTTATAATCGTGAGATGACAATTTTTCCATTTTTTATCTCAATGTTTACTGGAGTTGTTTCGTCCCAATCAAGATCTGACATTACTGAGTTAGGGATGGTGATACCATACTTGTACCAGACATTTTTACCTTCTCTCCTGTTAACCCTCTTGTTTATTCTCACATATTATGTTGTTTTAATCTATTAATAAGTAGGCCACCTATACGTTAATATATGTAGGCTGCCTATTAATAATAAGATGCTTATTTTGGTTATGCGGAAATGTCAACACACCTTTTATAGAAATGAGGGTTATTCTAATTGATGCTTTCACCAAAGAATCAAAAATCCCGTAAGGGAGTACAGGTTCCATTTTTGGAGAAAATGCTAAAAGAGAATCAAAAAGTACTGGAACAACTAGAGAATAGTTTTGATGAAACTACAGGAAAGCAACAAGAAAGATTAACAGTTATAGA
>JAOTUX010000289.1 GCA_029863665.1 Candidatus Nitrosopumilus sp. | reverse complement strand
CTTCTTTGGAGTTTTAAGATTTTTTTAGAAAGTATTTTTATCAATTGTTCAATTTCATTCCAATCAACATTTTGCTCAGAAGACACAAACAATATCAAAATTAGCAGAATTAAGTTGTTATGATTAGAATGTCTTCATGGGAGTTTTTTTAAAAGGTTCAATCACTTTTAGAATTTTAAATGGTAATTTGCCAAAATCGATCTCTTTTTCACAAGATACAAGCAATACGTCGTCATTAGATAATGGAAAGCTCATAACAATTACTTTATCTCGATATGACATGGAAAAATGAACTTCTCCAAATTCTACATCAAATTCATGTCTCATCCTTACACGTAAAGCAAGTTCCATGAACATCATTTCATCTTGTTTTTGAGCTTCAAGGGACATCAATCCAGTTTTCATTCCACCAGCCATCAAATGACCCCTACTATTGATGAATCGAGCTGAGCGAGTCTTAGAATCTAATTTAATGATTTTTTTACAGATTTTTTCAAGTTCTTCAACATTATCCATTAGTCTAATTAAATTAACGAACTATTTATTGCGATCTGTGCCAATAGATATCTGTGCAATCAGAATCACCTAAAGATATTACAGATTATTACAAACATTTGTCATTATTCTGGACAGATATTATGCACTTAATGTCAAGTAAACCGCAAGCACTGACATCAATTGGGCCAATGAGAGCATTTGCAGCAAATTCAAAGAAAGTCTCTACGGAATTAATTGAAATTAATGAGGATTTGATGGAGTTTAACCAACATTTAACAGAATATTATAAACAATTATCAGACACTTGGAGCGTTGCTCAAAAGAAAGTTAATCTAAAGGCTCCTGAAGTTCCTCAAGATATTGAGCAAATAGAAGCATTCAAAAGAATTTGGATAGATATTTTTGATAATGATTTTACAGAATTATTTGATTCATCAAAGTTTGGTGAAAACTATGGAAAATTAGTTTCAAAAGAACTTGAATTAACTAAACACTGGAATAATATCACCAATGTAATTTTACAATCAGCCAATCTTCCAAGTAAAGAAGAAATTGATGAAGTTTACAAAGAAATTCATTCTCTTAAAAAAAGAATTGGAAAGTTAGAATTAGCATTAAAGAAAAAGGAAATGAAGGAAAATGCAAAGTGAATCAAAAGTAGATCCAAAAATCATAGAAGAAATTTTAAAATTTAGTAAGAATGTTATTGAAGCTCCAAAGCTAGTTTCAGCCCCAGATGAAATTAGTTTGGAGGTAACTCCGAATGAGACAGTACAAGAAATAGATAAAACAAGATTACTGCATTATGAATCAGAAGTAGATAAACAACATAAAACTCCATTGTTAATCTCATATGCGTTAATCAATAGATTTCACATACTTGATATCCAGCCTGAAAAAAGTTGGGTAAGAAATCTGTTAAATCAGGGATTTGATGTATACATGTTAGATTGGGGAACTCCAACTAGCATGGATAAATATCTTGATTTTGATGATTACGTAAATGGATATTTAGATTCCTATGTAGAATACATAAAAAACGAATCATCATCTGAAAAAATTTCATTACAAGGATATTGCACAGGTGCAACTATAGCAACTGCATATACCACATTACATCCAGAAAATGTGAAAAACTATATCGCAACAGCGCCAGTTATTGATGGATGGAGAGATACTACGGTAATTAGTAATCTAGCAAAACACATGGATGTAGACAAAATGGTAGAGATCATAGGAAATATGCCTCCTGAATTTATGTACTATTGTTTTTCAGTTCTCAAACCTTTTGAACAAGGGATTGAAAAATATGTCAAATTTTTTAAAAATATTGATAATAAGAAATTTGTAGATAATTTTCTCAGAATTGAAAAATGGTTAGGAGACACACCGCCAATTCCAGGAGAGCTATTCAGACAGTGGATCAAGGATATTTACCAAGATAACCTGCTCATTCAAAATAAAATGTACATAGAAGGAGAACATGTAGATTTGAAAAATATCGATATGCCAGTATTTACACAGGTTGCAGTAGGGGATCATCTAGTATCTCCAGAATGCAGTATGCCATTACATTATGCCATAGGAAGTGAAGATAAGACATTGAGGATGTACCCAACAGGTCACGTAGGAATGATTGCTAGTTCATTGTCACAAAAGAAGGTTCTGCCTGAGCTTGGAGAATGGTTAGCTAAAAGATCATAAAAAAGGAAAAAAGAAAAGAATTGGTATCTAGTTTTTTGTGGTGAATGCAGAAATCCAAGATTGTAGAAT
>JAOTUX010000022.1 GCA_029863665.1 Candidatus Nitrosopumilus sp. | reverse complement strand
GGTTCAGTAGTGGTTGGTGGGGGTGGTTCAGTAGTGGTTGGTGGGGGTGGTTCAGTAGTGGTTGGTGGGGGTGGTTCAGTAGTGGTTGGTACAAACTCACCACCAGTATATACAACAATAAGTTGGCCAGACTGACCATCAAAATTTATTTCTGCAATATAGTCACCACTAGTATTCCAAATTCCTCCGGCAATAATCTTAGAACTGGTGAAAGTACCATCAGAATTTGGTACTACTTGATCAATACCAACAATATTGTCAGAGGGACTCTTAACTACAATTGTAATAGCTTTCCCTTGGTCAACACTTGAATCAAAGTCTCTAATGTTGCCAGTAATTATAACACGATCACCATTTTCATAAGCTGGAAATTCAGTAGAAGCAGAAATTGGAGAGACATTATGATTATCTGCATAAACAGAACTACTAGCACCATAAAATAGAACAGATATTGATAATAACATGATTACAAACAAGCCTCTAAATCTCATTTTCATTTTCATTCATGGGTGGAGAGTATTTATGTATTCAATAAAAGAAAAGTAGACTTGATTATATCAGAATTATACTTTTTTTGACCAAGTACTGAATCAGTTGAATATAGTCTTCATCAGATATTTCATTTTCAGCCCACCATTTGGTACTGTCTTTAACCCAAGATGGAATCAATCGTTCAGAACTTTGTTCAGAGGAAGGAACCATGAGATCATCTTCAAGGAGGTATTTTATTCCGTTAATAAATTCAGAATTAGACATGGTAGAAGACGACCATTGTTTAGCACTATCTCTAACCCAAGATGGAATATTTTCACTTAATACATCAAATGAAACAGAACCAATCTGATTTTTTGCATACTCTAGATCAATTTTATAAATTCCGGGTAAGGAATTGGAATTAACAGAAAGAACAGATTTATAATTTCCGTTACTTGTTATAGATGCGTTAAATTCCTGTGTTTTCCCATTAGGAAGAGTTAAAGTCATCAAAATGGGTGTTCCAGATATAGGATTATCAACACTGCCAGAAAGTATTACTTCGCTGACAGAACCAGATGAAGGAAGAGGGATTTTAGTTATACTGAGCTGAGGGTATTGAAAGACAGACGTAGATTGTTGTCTATTATTTAATGAACTAAGAATACTTGATGTGCCAAACTCATCTCTAGAATCATGATACTTTATTTCAACACTACCTCCTGCAGGTGAAATCAATTGCGTTCCACTTTTGTTACATATTTGAGAAGGCATTTTAAACACACCTTCAAAAATTCCGGTACTGGGGCCTGTTTCAATTAGAGCGAAACCTGTAGAGGCCAATCCACCATGTTCAACACCGTTAATTGTACATCGTTTGTATCTCACATCTTTTAATAAAATCTCCAAGAGCTTTACTCCATTTTTTCCAACCGTGTCAACATTTGGAGAGTTAATATCATCAATAACTTGATACACATCGATTCTATCACTCTTTAAGTTAAGATCCGAATCATTCAGATACACCACTACTGGTTGCCCAAATCTGTAGGAAGTGGAGTCAGTAGAAATAATTCCAGAATGAGTCGAGATATCAGAATCTGTAGAAGTCGTAGTAATCAAACCAACTTTATCTAAGTCAGAATAAGAAACAAAAATACTATCTTCATCTATCAATCTATCTGTAATAAGGAATTTTATGTCATCGTCAATGGTGCTTATTGTTTTGATAAAATTTGTATCAAGTATGTTTAGCTGGTTTGCGACAGCATACTCAAACGTTCCTTCAAAAATAGAGTTGTCACTAGTTTCTTCAAGCTCAAATCTATATATTGAATTGTTGATTCCATTTAGTTTTTCATCCAATCCAAAAGAAAAAAGATCAAAAATAATCGGTTGAAGTCTAGATTCGTTTGAAACAGTTATTGTGTTAGATGAGCCAAAATTAATTACTAGAAAAGCAGAACCGTTTTCTTTGTTAAGATTTTCCACACTATTCTCATCTAGTTGTACAAATCCCCTAGATGAAGAAATGTCACCAGGACTAACTATTGTGACAGGTATAGAAGACAGAGAGTCAAAATATAGATCAATTCTTGTATCAGAAAAATCTTTTATTCCAAAGTCGTTTTCAAGAGAACGAAAATCATAGTTAATCCAGTTTGTGCCAACATCACCTGAATTATTTACGTCTATCAATACAGCCTGTATTTCAGAGGCATCAATTCCTAGATTTAGCGAGATTTGTTTAAAAATTGTACCAGATAGATTGTTTGTCAATGTATCAATAAATAATCTAGCTGAATTTTTATCAGGTACAGAAGACAGGACATTTTCACCACCAAGAAAATTGGTTGAATCTGGATAGAATATCACATTCGAAGATTTTACCAAAGTTACAGGATTACCAATATCTAATGTAGGTACAATTGATAAATCCCTAAAAACATTCAGATCATCTCTAGAACCAGAGTTGAAGTTTTGATCAGGATCTATGAGAGTTATCGAGTATTCTGTTCCAGGAAGCAATGATCCTGAGCTATCTTCAACTTTTAATTCAGGTTTTTGTAGTGATACTGAAGCTGTTGAGAATCCAGTCAGAATGGAAACAGAGTCTTCATTATAGTGAATTATTCCTGTTTTTCCCCTAGGTGCGTTTTGAGTTATCCCTATGTTTGATTGGTCGTTAGAATCAAAATTTTCAAAAATTCCAGAATTTGGTCCTCTTTCCACAATAGTGACAATTTGTGGATAATCATTAGGTGGAGGCAATCCATCATCAACAGATGTTTCATTATTTTGATCAGAGTTAGATTTTAACTCCAATACAGAATCCAGATCCATAGAGAGTTTAGCATTATCCTCGAAGCCAAGATTTGAGAGATGTGGAACAAGATCTACCAAGCCAACAGTGTTAGCTGCAGACCTTTGTCCATTACTATCAAACGCTTGATAGAAAGTAGCAACAGGAGATGCAATATTAAATGTCCATGAATCCTCATCAGTAGGATCCTGGTTCAGCTGGAAGTCATTTACGCTCATAAAAACTTCAGAGTTTTGAGGAAAAAACTCCCTATCAAAAATTACCGTGATGTTTGGAATATCATCATATTCAAGATCAATTTTTTGTGTTCCTCCAGCTGCATTATATTGAATCGTTACATCACTAAATGAGAATAATTGAATAAGAGGCCAGCCGTCTGGATCAAGACCTATTTGACCCGGCAATATGGCAGGATTTGTATTGATTGATTTTGATTTTCTTACAACGTTATTCATATCAGAGATTAGAACCCCCGTACAATCAGAACTAGGAACAAAGAATCCGTCAGTGTCGGACAGATCAATACCAAAAATTGTGTTATCACGATCACAAAATGTGCCAAAATCTAATCCTAGCCCATCAAGTCCAACAGTGGCATCAGCTAATTGTGCCTTTTCTAAGTTGGCAAAATATGCATACCAGTTTCCATCCGTAGCTTGAACCATTCTTAGTGTTTTTCCATTTAACGTAACATCAGGTTCTCCTTTTCCTTCATCAGTGTCATGTAAATTAGGATCACGGATTACTACTTCAATTACCATAGAACCAGAAAAATGATTGTTAAATTGGGAATTTTCGGCAGATACAAACAGATTAGGGTTACTTGATGCAGCAACATCCAATACAGAAGTAAACAATATTGTCGAAGAGATTATTAATAAACAAAAATATTTTACATCCAACATATAAAATGATTTTTTATCACAAATAACGTTGTCGTATTATTTCTCCTTAAAAACTTGTAATACATGCTAATAATTATTAAAATAAGGGAATGTTTGTTCAAAGAACCAAAGTTTTACAAATATCACTTTTAGCTATTTTTTCAGCATTTGTAGTAGAATTAATTTTTGGTTTAATTTCAAACAGTCTTGCACTACTTACAGATAGTATTCATGCATTATTAGACAGTGTAGTTACGATTGTTTTACTTCTTGCAGCAAGAATGGCAATAAAACCTCCTGATGCAGAACATACCTACGGACATGGAAAAATTGAGTCGCTAGGAGGCTTGATTGGAGGAATAGCAATTTTTATGATTGCTTGTTTCTTTATCTACGAATCTATCAATAGATTACAAAGTCCCACGCCAAGTATCCTGCCAGGATTATTTGCAGTAATTGCAGGACTGTATACAATCGGAATTGACATTTTTAGATTGATTTTGTTAAGAAGATCTATCAAAAAAATTGGCGGAGCAACTCTCAAAGCAGATTTTTATCATGCGTTTATGGATCTTGGTTCAACATTAGTTGCAATTATCGGCATAGTTTTAGTATCATATGGATTGTATTACGGAGATTTTATTGCAGCGCTAATCTTAGGAGTACTGTTAGCAATACTCAGTGTAAAACTAGTTTACAAAACATCCCTTGATTTAACAGATATCATCTCACCTGAACTAGTAAAAGATGTCAGAAGTATTGTAAGTTTGACAGAAGGTGTTGTTGATGTAGGTTCTATATTAATGAGAAGATCAGGAGATACAATTTTCGCAGATGTGACAATTTCATTAAGGGGAGATACCAGTTTTGATAAAGCACATAAAATTAGCAGTGATGTCGAGAAAAACATAAAAAATAAAATTCCCAATTCTTCAAATACTATCCATTTTGAACCAAATTGGAAAGATGTGCCACTAGATGCAAAAATTCTAGACATTGCAAAAACAGTTGATGGTGTGAAAGAAGTTCACAATGTTAGTACACACAAAACCAAAGGGAAAATATATTCAGACTTACATGTAATGGTAGACAAAGAGATTAATCTATTGTCAGCTCACAAGATTTCTGAAATTGTGGAACAAAAAATTCAAAAGAAGGTACCTGAAATTGAACATGCTACAATCCATTTAGAACCATTTGTAACTATACCAGATAATTTTAATCTAGAAGATACAGAGACAGAAAGAAAAATTGCTGCAATATTGGAAAAATACCCAGAAATTAAAAAAGTTGGGCGCATAGTGTCCTTGAATTTTAAGAATATTCTTAAAATAGATATTGACTGCTCATTTGACAAAGAGCTATCAATAGAAAAAGTTCATGATTTGACATCAGAAATAGAACAGATTATCAGAGCAGAAATCAAAAATGCAGTGATAACAATACATCCAGAACCTAATTAAATCAAAATACTTGTTAGGTACATTAAAGACATTCCAACCGCAAACCCACAAATCACTGCAAAGCTAGAAAATTTGTGTCACCCTAATCCATTTCATCATTACAACAATTACTTGAAATATGGCACCAGTATCTATTGCAAGAAAGATTACAAAAATGTACTAGGATGAAAGTATGTATGTGTAATTCAAAAATAGAATACAAAAAAAATTCTAAATAACTATACAAATATGCTTGTCAGATACATTACAAGCATTCCTGCTGCAATTCCCGAAACTATTGAAGCACTTGAAAAACTATTTTTATTTTCTTCTCGTAACCATTTCATTATGACTATAATCACTTGAAATATGGCACCAGCTCCAATCGATAAAAAGATAACTGCAGAAAATGGGGAGTACATGAAACCTCCAAGCCATGCTCCAAGAATTGCAGGGGCACCAGCTATCATTCCCATTGCGGCAAGCTTTCCAATTACTGATTTTTTTTCTTTAGCAAGGGGTGATGCGATAGCAAGACCTTCAGTGGTGTTGTGTAACGCAAATCCTACGATGAGAAAAGTACTCAATGCCACTTGCCCAAGACCTATTGCAGCTCCAATTGCCAATCCTTCTCCAAAATTATGCAAGCCGATTCCTATTGAGATCATTAGGGCAATTGCCACGGGTTTTGCATATGGAGAATCTTTTACTCTTTGAATTAATTTTTCACTAGAATAGTACAATCCAAGAAAAGACAGTATTGTCACTGTTGCAACCAATAAGACTCCATTGAAACTACTTGCAAGATTTTCTGTTGATGCCTCTAAAGCCTCTTCTATAGAATCAATTCCTAAAAATAGTAAAAGACCAACTGTTAATGCCATAAAAAAATGATATTTGTTTTTACTTAGCCTTCTGATGAATGGAAGCCACATCAGTCCAATCATTACTGGAATGATCCCAACATAGGTTCCAATTATTGCAAAAAATCCAATCAGTTCTAAGCTAGGTTCCAATCTTGGTGCTGCAGCCTCTATCTCTTTTTCAAATCGGGTTCCATCCTCAATTGTAATTCCAATTCTGTAAGGCTCTGCCTCATTCCATTCAAATGGGATTCTCACCAACGCAGTCTCATATCTTTCCAAAAATCTGTCCGGCTCTACTGCTGCAGGCTGTATCCTGTCATTAACGTCTGCCATCACAATTTCAACAGGAATTGAACCTGTGTTTCTGACAGTTGTATGTATCTCAGAGTCTACAAAATCAACCATCTCTATTGTTACTTCTGGAAGTGGTACTCCAAAATCCAGAAGTTCAGAGCCCGGTCCAAAAATATAGATCATCAGAATTATTACAAATACAAATGGAACAAGTCCACTTGCAAGAGTCTTTGCCCTTGAAGGCTTTTTATCAAGTTCCATATTCGTTTGTGTCTCCTGTTGGTGTTTCTTGCTCAGAATCTGAGTCATCATCTGAAACTAAGAATATTCCAATCCAGCCTTTCTCAGAGAATTCCACTTTGTGTGCGTGGAACAGATACTTTCCAGGGTATTGATACTCAAACTCCATAATTCCACGTTCAGTCTGGGACAATGTTATCATGTCTGTGTAAAATGAAGGAACGAGATCAGTTCCTGTTGGATAATATTTGTACAAATTACCATGCAAGTGAAAATTGTTTATTGGATCAAACTCCACCATATTAACAACATAAATTCGAATCAATTCACCGGTGTTAATTTGAATTGGGTGGTGTTGATAGTAAAATGGGATTGTATTTGCGGCATAGAAGTTATTTTCAGTATCAAAGTCGGTATCTAAGCCATTGAGAACCATTACCATCTCATCAGCTGGCGCTCTTCCTTCTTTTGGATCAACTATGAATACGCCATACAATCCGTGTACAATGTGTTCCTCTAAGGGCATAACATGACAGTGATACGGATGTACACCTGCAGGACCTGCAACGAATTCATATGTAAAGCGTCCCCCTTCTGCCCCAACTGATTCAAACACTCCATCCATTTCGGCAGGATGTATGCCATGAAAGTGCATAGTGTGCTGCTTTGAGCCATTGTTTATGAAATTTACACGAACTGTATCTCCTTCAGTTGCACGGATTGTGGGTCCAGGAACACTTCCATTAAACGTCCACACATTATAAAAGACCCCGGGCGATACCTCCATGATTTTGTCATCCTCTGCAATAATCGTGTATTCTCGTAATGTTGTGCCGTCTGGCAATGGAGATGTTTTGCCGTAATCAAAATCTCTCAAATATTCCATCGGATCAAACTCCATGGTTGACTCAACATATAGAGGATCAATAATTTCTCCTGTTGTCTTGACGATACCTCCTGTATGGGTTACAAAGACCTTCTCTTCAGATTGTGCTTTGATAGTCTCTGGAAATACAAAAAATATAGAAGATATTGCCGCAACTACAATTAAAGAGAAGATCATAATTGAACGGGAATTAAGAGAAAATTGTTTCATCGTTGATGTTCTTTTCATCTCCTTGAGATATAAATTTAGCCTAAGCTAATTTTTTTAGTATAGTCTAATTTTATTTTAAATGTCAAATCTCAAAAATTAGGTTTAAACTAAAGAAAATTAGCATTAATTTGTGCAAAAATCAGGAATGGTATTAGTCATTTCAGGAGGATTAATTGTAATAGGATTAGTTTTGGTAGTATTAGGGAATCAAATAATATTAGAAGGTGTCAGTCAAGGAAATGGAAAAATAAAGTCAGATCAAGCACTTACAATTATAGGAAATCTTGATACACAAAAAACATCAATTGGAGTTTTTGCAGTTCAAATAATAGAATTCAAAGATAATACGTTTTCTGCTAAAGTATTAGATCCACTAGATATTGAAATAATTTCTCAAGAAATTAATGAAGATACTATTGAAAAAGAATTTGACATAATAGAAACCGGAACTTACAAATTAATTATTGAGAGTGTCAACAATGAAGAAACCCAAGTGTTTGGAGCAATAGGGCCACTTCCAGATGGAAGTAAAACATTGTTAGGGTTTATCTCGATATATGTACTAGTCATCGGGATGATAGGGTTAGTAGGTGTAGGAATATATCTAATCAGAAATAGAATGAAATCAGTTTAGATAACTATCCATTTTTTCAAGACCGTTAATAGTAGCATCAAAATTTTCACTATTTTCAATAACGGTCTCAAGTTTAGTAGAATTGGCGGCAAGAAAACATTTTCCATCGTCAGAATTTTTGTAAATGAATCCATGCTCTATCAGATAAGAAAGTCTTTCAAGAATTTCAGATTCAGAGATACAAGCTTGATGAGCTAAAAATGTACATTCTTGTTTACCACATTCAAGTTCTGCCAAGATAGAAGATGTTATTGGATCAAACATACAATCAACAACTTTTTCTCGATCAAAAGTTTCATCCATTTCTTTAAAATAAGAAATTGGAAACTTATAACTTTTTGAATATATCATAACAATAAGATAATTAGGAAAAAGAAACTCATACTAGTCATGCAAAAACTATGTAGTCTAGATCCATCAGGAAAAGGAGAACATTGTTTTTGTATAGATATTGATACACAACGCGGAGTCAAAAAATGCTGTAAATGTAATCAATGGAATATTCAAGGTAATGATTGGACAGAAGATGAAGACTTTAGATAATCTGGATCAAATATTATAATTAGGCATAAAGAGGATTAATAAGAAAAATATTGAAAAATCATATATGTTGACGCCTAGCATGGTTTTTATCGGGGTTTCTTAGAATTTTTGAATACTTGAGTAACCAAGAATATAGACATATTATCAGAATTGTGGGTAATGATATCCCAGGAGAGAGAAAGATACTTTTAGGATTAACTCAAATCAAGGGTATCGGATATAATTTTGCTACAGCAATTCTAGATACTTTAAAAATTAACACAAATTCTAACATAGGTAATCTTTCTGATTCAGATGTTCAAGCGATTGAGAAATTAATTTCAGACCCAGTTGGTGGAAATTTTCCCACATGGTTTCTTAACAGAAGAAAAGATATTGAAACTGGAGCAAATTTGCATTTATTGACATCAGACATTCCATTCACATTAAGAAATGATATTGAAAGAGAGAGAATAACTGCAAGTTGGAGAGGTTACAGACATCTAAATGGCCTTAAAGTTAGAGGGCAAAGAACCAGGACCACAGGTAGAAAAGGTGGAGCAGTAGGTGTTGCAAAAGGTGGATTAGCAGCTCCAGCTAAGAAAGCAGCAGCTCCTGCAGCAGCAGATGCAGCTCCTGCAGCAGCAGATGCAGCAAAGGAGAAGACAGAATAGGTGTTTTTGAATGGGAGATCCAAAATATCCACGTAGAGTTTGGAGAAAACCAAAAAGACCATTAAATTATGAACTAAAAATGGAAGAGCTAAAAACTCTTGGTACATTTGGTCTTAGAACTAAGAGAGAGTTATGGAAAGCACATACAGAATTATCAAGGGTAAGACATCAAGCAAGATCATTACTTGCATTAAGACAAGAAGTTAGAGCAGAAAAAGAACCAATCTTAATGAAATCTCTTGCAAGAGTGGGATTAGTAAATAATGATGCAACATTAGATGATGTACTCAACCTAAATGCAACAGATTTACTTTCACGTAGATTACAAACTATTGTTACAAAGAAATTTGGATTCAAAACACCATATCAAGCAAGACAAGCGGTAATTCATGGCCATATTATGATTGGAGAAAGAAAGGTAGACATTCCATCATATACAGTTACGGTAGAAGAAGAAGAGAGTGTTCATTTTACACCTGAATCTAAGATTCCAGAAATGCTAGAAAAAACAGTATCTAAATCTCCAGCTGAAGCAGCAGAGGCACCAGCTGAAGCAGCAGAGGCACCAGCTGAAGCAGTAAAAGATGAAAAGTCTTCAGAATAAGTAAAAAAATAGACTTTATCAGGAAATAATTTCATCATTATTTAG
>JAOTUX010000021.1 GCA_029863665.1 Candidatus Nitrosopumilus sp. | reverse complement strand
AGTTCAATTTGGTACCGATCCCGTTCTCAAATTATCTGTTGAAAAAGCATTTCACAGAATTCAAGTTGCAACAGAAGGTCAAATCTACAAATCAGATCTTATTGATGGACAGGCATCAAAACCATTTATTCTTGAAAGAGAAGTTTTTTCATTTCTCTTAGCTGTAGTGTTAATAAAATTAACTGGAATGTCTACTCTAACCAAAAGATTTGCACTTGCAGAGGCAAGACGTGCAGAAAAACATCTTGAAAAAGACTTAGGAAATGCCTCTGACAAATCAAAAATAGATTTAGCAATACGAATAATTGATGATCTCTTTTCAGTCCAAGTTGAAAAACTAGACGATTACTTTGTTATTCCAGTATCTGATTATCTTAAACATTCAATAAATTTTCATGAAAGAGAATGGAAACTAATTAACAGACATGTTGAACATGGAAAAGTTTTCCTAACTCCACATGAAACAGTTCGACTAATAAGAACAGAGCTTGGCACTTACATTAACTCAAAAATTGTTAATGCAAAAACTCCCACAATGATTTCTGGTTTTGAGGATTATGTAAATAAACTCGTTTTATTATCAAAAAAATTTACAACATTTACTGTAACTACCGGAGAATATCCACCATGTATTAAACACGCAATTGAAATACTTGAAAAAGGTGAGAATCTTCCTCATTCTGGAAGATTCATGCTAGCTACTTTTCTATTGTCCAAAGGTCAGTCAGTCGAACAGATTACACCTCTTTTCAAGAATGCTCCGGATTACAACGAACGAGTAACACTTTATCAACTAAATCATTTGGCTGGAACTTCTAGAAGTGGTACTCAATATTCATGTCCTTCTTGTACTAAATTAAAAACACAAAGTCTTTGTTTTGCAATACCTGAATGTGATAATATCATTAGTCCACTGCAATTTGGAAAGAAGAGAAAATAATGGAAGAATCTGATATTAAATTTTTGGAAGAATCATTCAAAAAATATTATTTTGATCATTTTGATCTAATTAGAGTACCTGAACGTACATCTGAAAGAGAGTTTGGTTATCAAAAATTCAATTCTGGAATGACTCGTCATATATCAATTAAAGATGACAAAGAATTGCATTTGTTACTTATGCAAAATATTCCATCTGATGTTTATTGCTCAAATGCATATTATTCGTTTCCTAATCTACCAATGAATGAAAAAGATTGGAAAGAAGCAGATTTGATTTTTGATATTGATGCAAAAGATCTCAATTTATCTTGTAGACAAGATCATACAATATCAATATGTAATGATTGTAATGAAGTTTCAAAAAACTCAGATCAATGTATAAAATGTAATTCTATCAAATTAGAAAAAAAATCATTACCTTGCAAAAATTGTATTGACTTTTCAAAAATTGAAGTATCCAAACTATCTGAAATTTTAATAGATGATTTTGCAATTACTTCAGAAGATATCCATGTTTATTTTTCTGGTAATGAAGGATTTCATGTTTATGTATATAATTCACAATTCCAACAAATTGGCTCTAGAGAAAGATCCGAACTAGTAGATTATCTTATGCTTCATGGCATAATGCCTGAAACATTTGGAATGAAAAAATTTAAACCAAATCGCTCATCTTTTCCAGATTTTAATGAAAAGGGATGGAGAGGAAGATTTTCCAAACAAATGTTTGGTTCAAAGTCAAAACGGTCAAAAATAATCTCAGAATTACTTGTAAATGGTTATACTTCTTTTCAAAAAGATCTTGATAATATCTCAGAGAAAATTGGAGTAAAAGTTGATCCTAATGTGACTATGGATATTCACAGGATCTTTAGATTACCTGGTTCTATTAATAGTAAAAGTGGTCTAACAAAGATCCTCTGTAGAGACTTGAAAAAATTTGATCCATATTCTGAAGCGTCTTTTCTTAATGATGATTCTATTGAAATTTTTGCAAATTGTCCAATAGAATTTAAACTAAAAAATAAAAAATTTGGTCCATACACCAATGAAAAAATAACCGTTCCTACATATGCTGCAGTCTATATGATTTGCAAAAAATTGGCTACAATAGATTGATTTTGCTGGTAAGACATTAATTTACCAAATCACAACAAAATTTGATTTTGTATAGTGCCTCTACTGATAAGCAAGCTCCTCCTCCTGATGCTGGAAAATTCATCAGATTAGGCATAATTGCGATTATTGGAGTTGCAATTTTTGCTATAGTTGGCAATCAAGCAGTTATTTTATCCATGAATTTTACTGAATTTGGTGAACAATTTAGCAAACCTCTCTACTATACTCTTATCTCTACAGTAATTCTGTCTGCGATTGCCCTTGTACGTGTAAATGTTGCTAGACGATCTTCTATTTTCTGGTATGTAATTAGTACAGCAATTGGATTTCTTGGTAGGGGAGGACAACAACCTATCTCAAGTAATATCCAAAATTTTAGAGAATACAAATTAACTCCTCCACAATTTCTTATCTGGCAAATTACAAAAATTTTGCTTTTTGGAGCATTCTTTGCAAATATTATGTTTGGATTTGCAGCAATGTCATTTATCGATGGAAATAGCTTGGGTATTGAGAATTTACCAAAATTATTTTCACTTCCATTTGTAACACCTGAAACTGATCCAAATTATGCATCTGAAAATGTTGTTCCAATGATTCCTGCTTTAGTGATATTAATTCCTCCAATACTTGCAGCAATTGGTATACGTTTAGTTTTGTATGTAGGCATTCATAGAATAATTAGTGTTATCACTACATTTTTGCAGGATTCTGAAAATGGAAAACCTAGGTATCTAAATTATGTTTCAACTATTGAAGGAATTGTTGGTATCGGTGTAATTTGGGCAGGGTTTAATCTCTTCTTTACTGATCAAATTGATTACAATACAAGATATGTAATTGGAGGTACGTTAATCATTGGTTTTGCCCTAATTGCATTTTCAGTAGTTGACAGAATTAGAGCACGTGTTCTAACTCACATGTTCAAGAGAGATGTATACATTAGAATTTTAACAATAGTTGCAATTGGAATTGTTGTAGCTGGAGTTGTTTCTGTTAACGAAGGTATTGCCAATTCAAAAAAGATTGAATTTTCTGGACCATATACTGCTCAACAAATTGGTGTGAATCGATATCTTGGAGAACTAAATAATGTGCAAGAAAATACTCATGACGTCCAGCTAACTTCAGTTTCTCCAAATAATATCAATAATTATGTACGACAAAATAGTGACGTTCTTGATGTAATTCGTGTTTGGGATTGGGAGGCAGCATTTGCAAAATTAAAACCTGAGATAGGACTTATTCCATATGTAGATTTTGAAGATAATGATATTCTTCGCTTTAACAATACACTGTATTGGACAGCTTCTATGAAACCAATTCTACCAACATCTGTAAGTCTTGAAAATAGATGGTATAACGAACATCTTGTATATACTCATGTTCCAGACGGCTTCCTCACTCTTGAAGCAACTGACGGTCAGATTGTTGATAGCAGCGAATTTTTCAAACAAAGAGAAATTTACTATGGTGAAGGAGGGTTATTTGAACAAACTTGGTCTGGTTATCCTAATTCACGAGGTTCAAACAGTGATGAACTTGGAGGAGTATCTTATGATGGTTTAGGTGGATTGGATGTTTCTCCACCACTAAGTTGGATTTTTGAACCAAATTTCTTGCTTTCATATCCCGCTGAATCAGTTCACATTATGAGATACAAAGACGTTCATGACAGAATGGAAACTTTGTATCCTTATTTCCTCTATGATTTATTTGGAAAAGAGTTAGATTCACTTCCTGTTACTGATGGGAAAAACTCCTATTGGTTAATTCCGCTGATTATTGGATTTGATACTGATGATGTTCCTTGGTCTGTTGGCAATCCTTACTTACGCTTGGTAGGTTATGCACTTGTGGATTCATACAATGGTGATATACAACTACTGAAGACAGGAGATGATTTCTTTTCTGAAATGTTTGTTAGTCAATACTCTGAACAATTTCAACCAATGCCTGATTGGTTAGAAGAACAAATCAGATACCCTGTTGAACTATTTAATTGGAAAACTGAGATGTACAATATCTATCACGTAACTGATGTTGACACGTTTATTCAAGCCAATGAATTCTATGAAATTCCACGTGGTCTTGATACATATTATGTTGAAGCAAAACCACCTGGTTTTGAACAAACTGAATTCTTAGGATTACTTTCATTAGAGTTAAGAGGTTCTCAAGGAAGAAACCTTGCTGGGTATATGGTGGTTCAAAATGATCTTACAAATCTAGGAAATCTGCAGTTTTATGAAGTTCCATTAAGTTCTACAACTAAATTAATTGGCCCAACTGCAGTCAGAGAGGCACTAGATAGAGATCCAGAATTTGCCCAATTAAAGACACTATTAAGAAATCCAAGAATTGGTGACAATATTTTGTATCGTGTAGGTGATCATGACATTTACTTTATTCCTGTATATACTGCTGGTGCTGGTGGAGTAGTTGCTCAACTAGGTACCATTGCAGCAGTTGGTGCGGCATTTAATGGAGAATATTTTGTTGGTTTAGGTGAAACCCAAGAAGAAGCATTTGAAGCATATTTGAAGAAAGTTTCTGGTGTAGCTGCGATTGCAACAACTGCTGATGATAATTATGTTGAACTAGTTAGAAGTGATAGAATTGACATCATAAAGTCTATTTTTGAAGAAAATAATATTGTGATTGCTGAACCCACATCTATTCAGATTCCACTATCATTTAATGAAGGAAATCTATTCTTCTTCACCGAAGATGATCGTGCAAATACTGAGGAATTCTTATCTGACTTCATTGATGACTTTGTAAAGCCACGAAGTGATAGAGTATTCATGTGGCAGGAAGAAAATAATCTCAATATTGGAACAGTATTTGTTAAGGATGGAATCCCTGAGATACATTATATCTCAATAGAGGTAGGCAACTAATTGCTTCTAGTTGTTGATAATGGTTCCATCTATACAAAAAATTTAACTGATTTTTTAGATAAACTAAATATTTCATTTGAGAAACAAACTCCACAATTTTTAGATTTACACTTGCTTGAAAATTATAATTCTATAATTCTTTCTGGAAGAAGAAAAAATGAAAAAAAAACCAATGAAATTAATTCTAAAATTGTTAATTATTCCATTAAACATGATCTAAAACTGCTTGGAATTTGCTATGGAGCAGAAATTTTGGCCCTTACATTAGGGGGAACAATTAGAAAAACTGAATCACTCCAAAAAGGAAATGAAACAATTGAAATCTTTGAAGATAATTCACTATCTAATGGTTCTTTGGATGTTTTTGAAAGTCATGGGTTTGAAATATCTAAATTACCTAGTAAACTAATTCCACTTGCAAAATCAAAGAATTGTAAATATGAAATTATTCAATATGAAAAAAAACTAATTTTTGGAACCCAATTTCATCCTGAAATGAGCTTAGATGGTTACAAACTAATTGAAAAATTTTGTTTACTGTGATTGATTTTAATAACTCTCAAATTTTCTTTAGTTTATGGAACAAGATGATCACCAATTATTTTTGCCTCTTGTTGATGAAGAAAATATTTGTCTCCCGTTGCCTATCAATGTAGTTTCAAAATACTGGAATATTGAATTATCTATGGCTGAAGCCATAGAAACTGCAAAACAATACTCTGGATTTAATGGTAGTATTTTGATTGAAGGCATAGAATCTGCAGAAAGACATGGCTTGATATGTAAAATAGTTCACTCGTCTTTGTCAGAATTAAAAAAAATCATTGATTCTGGAATCCCTCCAATTGTCATTCTTCCAGGAATCCCTGAAATTACACAGCATGCATCTGTGATAACAGGTTATAATGATGAAGAACAAACAATTCTTCATTATGTTCAAAAAGGTAATCAGGAAGGAGAACAACAAGAAGGTGCGATACCACAAGATGTCTTTAACAAAGAATGGTCTGAAGAAGGAAAATTATTGATAATACTGGCACCATCGGACATTTTATCTTCCGTACAACTTGAAAATGACTCTGGTGATAAATCAAACCGATTATGTTTTATTTCTGAGAGATTGAATATTCTAAAAAACTCTTCTAAGGCACTTGAATCATTAAAGCAAGCCATACAACTTGATCCAAATAACTCAACTGCTTTACATCTACTGGGTTCTGTACTGAATGATCAAAACTCTTCTAAATGTATCAAGTTTTACGAAAAATGTTTGAGCGTTAATAAAAAATCATATTTGACTTACAATGGCCTAGGAAATTTCTATCTTAAAACAAATCAATTTGAAAAAGCAGAAAATTGTTACACTAAAGCCATACAACTTGATCCAAAAAGATCTGCTAAAATTTACAAAAATCGAGCTTACCTTAGAGAAAAACAAAATAAAAACCCAGATGCAAAAGAAGATTTAAAAAGTTATTTGAAATATTTTCCGAAAGCTCCTGATAGGGGAATTATAGAACAAGCGATTCGAGAATTATAGTATGCGGAGTGCGGGATTTGAACCCGCGGCCTTCAGCTTGGGAAGCTGACGTCATACCAGACTAAACTAACTCCGCTTAACACATATTCATTAACTATGATTAAATATCTTAATTAAGAAACTAAATTATGGATGCAAGATGCCCAGAATGTGAAAAAGTTGCAGTTTTGGATGATAAAATCACTAATGTAAAATGTCCACATTGCAGCTTTGAAGCAGATTATGATACCTATCTAGAAATCATGAAAGATCAGGCAATCAATATGGCAACTGACTACATTCCTGACAGACCTGGAATGTGATCATCAATAATTTCCTTTATCTGAGCAATCTAAATGAGCCCCACAGTTAGAACAAAACATATGACATGCTTGAATATCTACCATTTTGTTATTGCATCTAGGACAGATAACATCTTCACTCATGCCTATCTATAGAAATCTTGATTTAAAAATAATGTCCAAAGGTTAATTAGTCGTCCAATTTTTTTTCGAAATACTTGGCAAACTTCAAGCTTACAATTTCAGATACTAAAGGAAAGTCTGTTTCAAAAGAACTCAAGGATAGTGACGCAAACCCATTACTAGGATTACAACTAGGAAATGAAACTGATGCTACAATTGTAGGACTAAATGGAAAATTGAAATTAACTGGAGGAAGTGACAAATCTGGTGTTCCTATGAGAAATGATATTCATGGTGCAGCAAGAAAGTATGTTCTACTTTCTAAAGGAGTAGGTTTGCAAGCTGCAGAAACTGGACAAAGAGTGAGAAAATTAATGCGTGGAAATACAGTGTCAGAAGAAATCTATCAAGTAAATTGTAAATTTGATGGAGAATTACCAGTTGAAACTCCTACTGAAAATATAGAAGAAAAAACTGAAGATAAAAAAGAATAACTTAACATATGCCAATCCTACGTTTTGATTTATGGATTGGAGAGAAACACTTCCTGATTGGTATATCAAAAAATATGGATATCAACCATGTGTTAACATTGGAACCGCTGGTCATGTAGACCATGGAAAAACTACTCTTATTCAAGCATTAACTGGCTCATGGACTAGTGTACATAGCCAAGAACTAAAACGTGGAATTACAATTCGCGTTGGGTATTCTGATGCTGCATTCTATAAATGTAAAAGTTGTGAAGAGCCTTTAGGATATTCTACAACACCAAAATGTAATAATTGTGGAAAAGAAAGTGAATTATCTCGAGTTGTAAGCTTTGTTGATAGTCCTGGACACGAAAGTTTGATGGCAAATATGCTTTCAGGTTCGGCATTGATGGATGGTGCTTTACTTCTTGTGGCTGCAAATGAGAAAGTTCCTAAACCTCAAACAAAAGAACATCTTTTGGCTCTCCAAACTCTTGGTATTCAACAAATAGTTGTTGTTCAAAATAAAGTTGATCTTCTTTCGTATAATGAAGTCCTTGCAAACTATCAAGAAATTACTAAATTTGTTAAAGGAACTTATGCTACAAAAGCACCAGTAATCCCAATTTCTGCACAATCTGGATTAAACATTGATGCCTTGATTGGTTCTATAGAATCAACAATCAAAACTCCAGAACGAGATGAAAAAAAAGATACTGTAATGCATGTTTTACGTTCTTTTGATGTAAACAAACCTGGTACGAAATTAAAAAATATCAAAGGAGGTGTTATTGGTGGCAGCTTAACTCAAGGAGTTTTTAATATTGGTGATGAAATTGAGATTAAACCTGGTATTATGAACGAGAAAAAAAAGTCATATGAACCACTACTAACAGAAATAACATCTTTAGGTACTGCTGCAGGTATAGTTGAATCAGTAAAGCCAGGTGGCTTGGTTGCTATTGGTACAAAATTAGATCCTTCTATGACTAGAAGTGATTCATTTATTGGTTCAGTTATTGGAAAACCCGGTACACTACCTGAAAATTCTACTGTACTAAAATTAGAAATAACCTTATTTGATTCTGCAGTAGGAACCACAGAAGACATTAAAGTTCAACCAATTCAATCAGGAGAACTTCTAAGATTGAATATTGGAACTGCTCCTGTCTTAGGTAAAGTTACTAAAATAAAATCAAAAAATACTGAGATTGAACTTAGGAGACCTGCATGTATCTTTGAAGGTGGTAATGTAGCAATAAGTAGAAGAATTGATGAACGATGGAGACTAATTGGTGCAGGAATAGTTGGTTGAAGTCATCTGTGATACTAACTTTTTAATCCATTTAGCAATTAAACGAATTAAGAATATTGATAATATTGATGTTGAAATAGGCCCAATTTCTTTTGTCGTACCAGAAGTTGTAAAAAATGAATTATCTAAATTAGAAAATATTCCTGAAAAAAAACAAGATATAATTGCAACATTAAATTTTATAAAAAATTTAAAAACAATTCCTATTTGTGGAACTTTTGCAGATAAGGAACTATTGAATTATGTAAAAACTAATAGATCTATAGTTGGAACAATGGATAAAGCATTAAAAAAACAGATCAAGCTAGCTGGAAGTTCTATAATTTCTTTCTCACAAGATAAAATTATCTTAGAATCTTAGAAAAATTTAACTTTAAGAGTTTGTAAAACAAAATAGTTGATATGATTTTAGAAAGTCTTGCTTTTAAAAACGGAGGAAATATCCCAAGAAAATATGGCTATAAAAACGGAAATCTTAGTGTTCCACTAAAAATTAGTAAAGTACCAGAAGAAACAAAATCATTGGTTTTGATCATGGATGATCCTGATGCAATAGGTGCAGTTGGCAAGGTTTGGGTTCATTGGGTGTTGTGGAATATATCTCCTAATACGCAAGAAATTATTGAAAATTCTATTCCTCTAAATTCAATTGAAGGAAAAACTGATTTTAATGAAATTGGATATGGCGGACCTGCACCACCAGATAAAGAGCATACTTACATTTTCAAACTTTATGCTTTAGATACAGAATTGAATTTAAAACAAGGTTCAACTAAAGTAGACGTTGAAAAGTCTATGAAGAACCGTATAATCGCTGAAACAAAACTTGAAGGAAAATATGCACCATAAACGTATGTGCCTAACTTAATAAAAAATGAAATTTTTTTAAAGAGAATTATAAACACATGAACTGATTAAAAATATTGAATTCAACTTATAATTTATTTTCTATTGGAAAATCCAACTTTACATTACGCCATCTTCTAATTATAGTAATTCTCTCATCCTCCTTTTCAATTTCTTTTTTGATTAGATCACAACCCGCAGATTTTGGTTGGGAATTAAATGAATTTGATCCTTTTTTCAACTATAGAGCAACACAATATCTGGTAGATCATGGAATTTATTCATATTTCCAATGGAATGACGAACTAAGCTGGTATCCTGTTGGAAGAGACGTTTCTCAAAATTCTCAAGTCATGTTACATCTTACGGCTGCAGCAACTTACTGGATTTTTGGTACAGGTGGAGATCTTTATGATTTTGTTATTTTGTTTCCAGTAATTTTTGGATCTTTAACTACCATAGTTATTTTTGCACTAGTTAGAGTACTAGGAGGAACTACTGCAGGATTATTTTCTGCACTACTTTATTCAGTCTCTTTACCAATTATAATCCGTGGACAAATTGGATGGTTCAAATCAGAACCTCTTGGTTTGTTTTTCGGCATTTTGGC
>JAOTUX010000287.1 GCA_029863665.1 Candidatus Nitrosopumilus sp. | reverse complement strand
CCTGTTCGTTTTGGAGCCAGAGACGTATTTAACTTTTATTCTAAACTCCAAATTTCGATATTATGTACGAGATCAGTATAAGTAACGTTTAATTCTGTTCTTTAATCAGTCAAATCATGGGACGAATGCACACACACAGACATGGGAAATCACATTCGATTAGACCAGCAACACTACGTGCACCTTCTTGGATTACACTTAGTCCAACAGAAATTGAAGAGTTAGTGATAAAGTACTCTAAAGATGGCTTAACACCAAGTCAAATCGGAATTAAACTCAGAGATCAACATTCAATCCCACTGATCAAGCCAATTACCAAAAAAAGCATTGGTGAAATTCTAGAAGAAAATGATTTGAAGGCAGAAATGCCAGAAGATCTTGAAAATATTGTCAGAAAAGCAGTAGGTCTTCAAAAACACCTTAAAGCAAACAAAGGAGACAGAAGAAATGTTAGATCTTTGGAATTAATTGAAGCCAAAGTTCATCGATTGTCGGTATATTATAAAAAAATTGAAAGAATTCCCAAAAATTGGAAATATAAATCCGTAGTTGCTCAGTTAGAGTAATGACAAAATCACTTGACGAGTCGCTTTCATTTTTCAAAGATAAAATTTCAGATTGTATCAAGGCAAAAAAATCAATTTTTGTTACAACCCATATTGATTGTGATGGACTTACATCTGGGAGTATCATTACCAAAGCTCTAATCAGATCAGATGCAAAATGTACTGTCAGAACATCAAAGGAATTTAGTAGAGGCATAGTAGAATCTTTCAAAACAGATTCTCGGGATTTTCACATAGTAACAGATCTAGGTGGAGGTTTTGCAAAAAATCTAAACGATGTTCTAGGGGATAACTGGATTGTTTTAGATCATCATCAGATTTCAGATGATGAGTTAGATAATCAAAATGTCATTAATGCATGGAAATATGGGATGGATGGAGGAAGTGAGATTTGTGCAGGAGGGATGGCATATCTTGCATCAATGGCACTTGATGAAAAAAATTTAGATTTATCTGCTATTGCAGTGGTTTCAGCATTAGGAGATAGACAAGATCAGGGAGAAAGAAAATCATTTACAGGAAAGAATTTTGAGATTGCAAATACTGCCAAAGAGCAGGGTTTAGTAGATATTGATTTAGATTTATTGTTGGTAGGTAGAGAAACAAGAGCACTTCCAGATGCTCTTGCATTTACCTCACAGCCATTTATTGAAGGCCTGACATGGAATAGAGATGTCTGTCTTTCTCTTCTAAATTCATCAGGGGTTCAATTAAAGGACGGTGGAAGATGGAGAGTTCCAGCAGAACTGAATGAAGAAGAAAAAAGACTAGTGATAGAGTCAATTACCAAATTTACTTCTGGAAAAAATTCAACTGAAATAATGTCAGAATTAATTGGATATACATACACATTTCCAAGAGAAGACAAAAGAAGCTTCCTGCGGGATGGGAGAGAGTTTTCAACAATGCTAAATTCTTGTGGACGAATTAATCATTCAGGTGTAGGTATGGCAATATGTATGGGAGATAGAAACAAGATCCTAAGAGAAGGAGAGAGTATTTTAACAAATTATAGGTCGATGATTAAAGAATATATGAATATTTTATCAAACCAAAGATGGAGAATTTCTGAAAGTGAAACTTGTGTAATGGTAAATGGAGAAGACATAGTACCAGAAACGATGACTGGGACCATTTCATCACTGATTGCAGGATCGCCAAAAAATACAGGAAAAATTATCATTTTTAGGACAAATGGAGAAGAAAATACAATAAAATTCTCATCAAGGAAATCCTTTTGTTGTAAATCAGATATCAATCTAAGTGAATTAATGAAAACGGGTGCTGAGAAATTTGATGGAATTGGGGGAGGTCATAATGCAGCAGCGGGAGCAAAAATAACTAAAGACAAATTAGATGAATTTCTTAATTATTTAGAAGTAAATGTCGTTAACGTGTCAAGTACAAGTAAATCTGAATAACATATCAAAAGAAAAAGCAGAAACAGTCAAAAAAGCACTAGAACCAGATAATGTGGATTTTCCTGAGGGATTGAGCATGTATGTTGAAAATATTGATAATAAACTAGTTTTTAATTTTGAAAGTAAGAAAAACATGAAACAGATTATCGGAACTATTGATGAGGTATTAGAGCATATACAGATGGCATTAAGAGTGATTGAATAATGTTAGATCCTAAACTAATCAAAGAAAAACAGCGAATGATTCAAGACATGCTTAATGCAAGAAATATAGATTTTGATTTAGATACATTAATAGAATCAGATAA
>JAOTUX010000286.1 GCA_029863665.1 Candidatus Nitrosopumilus sp. | reverse complement strand
ATCACTGCAGATGGCACGAACATCAGAGTTCAGCCGTTATCTTGAACTGCTTGGAGTATTTTCTTCTGTTTCTCTCTATGATGATGTAATACTGGATTATTTCATGAATCTTCTCACCAACCTTCAATCCAGAGTTGTCAGCTGCCGTCTGAAAGTCCATGTAATCACTATCTTTTATTTTGATGATAATCTCCCGCAAGAATAGTAACTATACACCGCCGAGAAATAACATGATCATTGAGCCTACAGTACACCCGAGATTAGCTGGAAACTGCACCATATCTATAATCAAAAGTGGAATTGCTTAACAAGACTGGGAACAATCCCTTGATCAAGAACCCCCATGCGGTCAAAATTAGAACAATGGAAAATGTTGTTTATTATGACTTTTCTTTCCCAGAAAATCATCTGTACTTAGATAAGGCGGACCACGGTGCAACCTACTTAAAAATAGGTCTTATTTTTCATTATTGTGAAGATCTTAAATATTATAATTTCTTAACATGATAATGAGTCGTGAAGATTTCAATTATTCTTCAATTCTAGTTACTTATATTATGACTAAAACACTAATTTCTGTACCTCCTATAACTACTGCATTTCAAATATCTAAAATGATGGAACAGGGAGAAATTGGAGCAATTATTGTTAAAGAAAATAATGCTCCTATCGGTATTGTAACTGATAGGGATTTTGCAATATGAATATCTGCAAATGATCTTTCGTTTGAAACTCCTGCCGCAAAAATAATGTCTTCTCCACTGATTACGATTGATCACAATGCACATATCTCTGAAGCTGCAGAGATGATGAGCAGCAAAAAACTTAGAAAACTTGCAGTATCTGAAAATGGTAAAATTGTTGGAATCATTACATCTACTGATTTAGTTAATCAGCTTGCAAAATAATTAAAATGTTTTAGTCTTTCTAAGAAATATCGTAACTGCTAACATGTACATTGCAGTTGCAATCATCTCTGAGATTAATGATGCCAAATATGCTTCCATTTCTATCTCGAGAAAATAATATAGCGTTGGCCATCTTACTCCGAGATAGATTATCTCTCCTACTCCAAATGATGAAATCAAAGATAGTAATTCTCTTTTGATTAAACTTGATTTCATGTTCTTGTAACGTTTTTTGTTATCTAAATAAAACAAACATGAAAATATTCCAAAATAGATTATGTATCCTATAATTATAGTAAAAGTTGTGTTTACATAATTTTCATGATCTGATAATAGTTGAGCTGCTACTGCTGATAATGATGCTGAAATGATAAAACAAATGAGAAAATTCCTATTAATCTGTAATAATTGTTGATTTAATTTCATAATCTATCTGATAATTGATAACTAATATTTTGTATCTATGGTGGATTAAATTATGAAGAATAGATGTCAATGGGCCAAAGGCGAACCCAATATTGCTTACCATGATAATGAGTGGGGCAGACCACAACACAACGATCAAAAATTATTTGAATTTTTAATCTTAGAGGGTGCTCAGGCTGGTTTATCTTGGACTACTATTCTCAAACGCAGAGAAGGCTATAGGAAGGCATTTTCTGATTTTGACGTTGTATTGGTCTCAAAATATACCCAAAATCATGTCAAAAAACTACTAAAAGACGAATCTATTATTCGAAACAAACTGAAAATTATCTCTACAATTAACAACGCAAAACAATTTCTTAAAATACAATCTCAATTTGGATCTTTTGACAAATATTTGTGGGGATTTGTGAACTTTGAACCAATCAAAAATAATTTCAAAAAATCCTCTGATTTACCAGCATTTACTGAAATTTCAAAGAAATTAAGTGATGATCTAAAAAAACGTGGGTTTAGTTTTGTGGGTCCTACAATTTGTTATGCATTAATGCAAGCAATAGGAATGGTTAGTGATCATACCTCTAATTGTTTCATATATCAAAAATAATTTAATCCCTCTTATTTTTTATCCTGTGTTCACACAACTGACTGACTCTGTTGTTTTCTATCTGGGTGAAATTGGAATGTTAATTTTGTATTGATGAATTCCATCTGTTGCATAAATATTGTATGTCTCCCCTCCCACTATATTTGGAATGGGCCACGGCATGTTCAAATGTCCCCTATCATCTGTTTTAGTTCTTATTGACTCTGAAAATGATTCTCCTGTAATTGTAATTTCTACATTGTGTAATCTATGCCACCCATTTCCATTGAATATTAAATATTTTTGATTGTTAATTTGATCTGAAATGATAGTCATGGAAACATCAAAATTGTTTAATCCCTCTGATTTTGTTTCTTTAATTCTGTTTGC
>JAOTUX010000020.1 GCA_029863665.1 Candidatus Nitrosopumilus sp. | reverse complement strand
AGATGAAATGCACAAACATCTGTCAAACCTTTAAGATCAAAAAACCCAGTTTAGGATCTACTCGATATGGTTCTGGACAAAAGTATTGCTCTTATTGTGAAATATTTATGAATATTAATAATAATAGATGTCCTTGCTGCAAATACATGCTCAAGACAAGATCATCAAAGAGAAGAGATGATGGTATTGTCAAGAGAATGTAATCATCATCACATGTTCTGAGATCAGCATTATCTTACAAACTAGAGTTTGGGCAAATTTCATGTTTTATCCACTCATACGATCAAGCACAAATTAGTTCAGCTTTTTCTATGGACTTTGATGAAACCAAAAAAATTACAAACTTCTAGTACCATTTACTATTCTATCTGGAATTGGACTTAAGTTGTTCTGATGTCATCTGAGATTTTCATCCAAATTCCAAAACTTTGATTCCCTTATCATTTCCTGCAAAAACCTGTCTATTTTTGTAAAACTTTTCTTTTGACTGGTATTGTTCACATACAAATTTTGTAGAGTCTGTTTAAAAGAGAATAGTATGATTCCTCAGAATGATCTAAATACTATTTCTCTAAAAACTGAATAGACACACAGAATCTGTCACCAGATAACTAATCGTTACTGGTCTTAAGATCTAAAATCAATTTCTAATTATAGAATAAGGACAAATATCAAAAAAGAAATGTTTATGCCTCTTTTATCAGAGACTTTATTTTTTTATCAAGGTCTGGAGTAATGGTGTCATGTCCGTGCAACTTTGCATGCTCTGCAATCTTTTTCATTAGATCCTCTTCTGTATTTTCAGTAGCACCCCATGAGCATTCTGAATGGACATGTGAACAGCTAAATGTCTTTGCCATGATTAGGGTTAATCTTGAATGTTATTTATCTTAATGGTGATGAAAACAAATCTTAAGGGCCTCATCCGAAGAGACGCTGATGCTCTTCAAGCATGCATCTGTTAAACACCACGTCAATGCCCTTCTCTAGTGCAAGCTCTTCTGCTTGCAAATTGTGTATTCCTTTTTGAAGCCATATCACCTTTGGGTTTTTTGATATTGCGATTTTAACAAAGGGAAGAACCTGATCAGAGGGCCTGAAGATCTGGACTATGTCAATGGCGTCTTCAACATCCTCAATGCTCTTCAAACACCGTTTCCCTAGTATCTGCTCTGCATTTGGATTAATTGGAACTATGTCATATCCTTTTGATTGCAGGTATTTTGGAACATAGTGAGCAGACTTTTCGGGATTTGTCGAAATCCCAACCACTGCAACTGTCTTTGAAGAGGAGAGAATCGCTCTTATCTGTTTGTCAGTATGGCCGTCCTTTTCCATGATCAATTTTTACAATCATAATTTTTGTATTACTGTGCCATGACATAATCATTCATCGCCTGACAGTGCTCTGTCATGAACTCGTCTAGATTGTTGAGTTTTCCTGTCCATTGTGCAGTAGTCAACTCTACACATTTCTCAACTACTTTATCAGAACCAACTAGAGTGCTTATTGCTTGTTTAACATTATTCATTACATCTAGTGCAAACTGTTTGTTTTGCTTAACATGGTCTTTTGTAGCTAAAATTCCGGTATGTCCTGAAACCAATACATCAAAGTCAAAGTCATTAATCAAAATGTCATGAGTTTGCAGATACTGATCCATGTCAGGTGTTACTGCAAATGCCCTGAATGGCGTGATTCCAGGTCTTAGAAGATCAACTAGCATTACAATCTTATTTTCGGGGATGATAATTATCAGATCACCGTTTGAATGGTAATTTCCAACAAAATGCAGTTCCAATGTTTTGTCTCCAACAGATAATGTGTACATGTCATCATCAAATGTAATGGTTGGAACTGGTCTGTTTGGATCATTTTCCTGCATCAATACATCTGCAGTCTGCTTATGTGAAATGTATTGTATGTCTGAGGAAAATATCTGTCCTGCAGCACCGGTATGGTCTTGATGGTGATGTGAGTATATCATGTGGGTGATTGGCTCATCAGTAACCTCATTTATTGCAGCAATGTATTTTTCGCCTATTGGTTGTGGCGCATCAATTACAATTACCCCTTGTCCTGTAGTTAGAAACATTGTCTGGTAACCACTTCCAATCAGCCAATATACTCCATCTGCAATCTCTTCTACGTTGTATCCTTTCTCTGAATCAATGGCGGGTGTTTGCCATGTGTAGCGTAGAGTATCTGAAGATACTGCTCCAGAAATATCCAGATGGCTATTGATTATCCTCCACATGTTTTGTACGGATTCATCTAGCAATGGAATTTCCTTTTCTATCTCTTGAAGTAATTCTTTAGAAATCAAGTTTTTTTTATTCTCTAGATCATCATACAGTTCAAACACTTTGAGTTGCGATTCAAAGATACTTTTCCTCATACTTTCTGGAAGCATCACACCCACATACTGCTCATTCTCAAAGTTTTCCTCATATCCGTTTATCACATTTTTTATGGCATTGAATTTCACAGAAAATGACTTTTCTGTATCTGCACGAATCTGTTCAGGTGTTTTTTCTATTGGTGGATTTGCAATCTGGTTGTTTATCCTGTTTATTTGAGAATCAATGCTTGCAAATCCCATTTTTCCCAAAGTAGAAAACTTCATTGCAATCTGTCTGTCTGTCTTTTGTTCTGATGGAAGAGCATTGTACTGTTGTAATAATTCAGTTAGATTTTTTTTGCCAGTTTCAAGTATTGATAGTGCCTCATCTAGAGAATAGACTCCATTGTACATTCCATTGTAAATGTCTGCAGATATGGAAGAAACACTGTTCTGTATTGTTTCGTATTTTGTAGCAAACTCTGATTCAGTTGGAATTATCTCTGCTCTGCATTCTCCTTGATGTTTCACTGCAACATGTTCTGCATTTAACAGGCACATGTTTCCATACGTCTTTTCATTGACTCCACATACTGGAGCATATTCTAAGGTACATGCAATTATAGGAGCAGTTGCACTCCAGCCTCTGTTCTCAAGTTGGGATACAGATTCTGGATTTACACAAGCAGGAGAAATGTCATGTTTGAAGATTAACTGTAATGGCTCTGCGCATATCACATCACTTGCTGCAATTCCTGCATTGCCTTGATGTAATGGTTTTAGGTATGGTTGAGTTTTGCCATCCATTTCACATACTTTTCCAGGATATGCGCCTGGACCACATCTGTCATTTAGCACACATATTTGACCAAGTGAGACAAATCCTGGAGCACATAGTCCTTCATATGGAATATGTCGGGTATTTTTGACAATCTGGTTTTTTGAAACTACCTCTACTAAATCATATTTTAAGGAAGATGCATCAGCAGGAGGATTTTTGACTTCAGATACATTTACTCTGAGTTTGTATTCATATCCTGGTACGAATTCAAATCCTTGTATTTTATTATAAAAGTTCATCCAGTCTGAATCTGCAGACTCTTTGACCATCATGCATTTTTGCGGTCCCACTCCCACACAATCCACCAGTTCTGGTCCTACAAACATTGTCTTTGTTTCCTCTGCATAAGATATAGGAATAAAGGCAAATACAAAAGAAAGGGTAATTATCATAATTTTAGATTTCACAAAATAATGCAAACTGTAATTGGTTTTATCTGTTATGTGTATGTTCATGATAACATATTCTTTGCCATATTGTGATAGTATCTTGTATTAATTTGCTGGATTCTGCATTGCCCAGATCCTTTTGTAATTCGTCTGAATTTGCCAGAATTTTCATTTCAGAGAAAATTAATTTTAGCTCAGAACGGATGTTATTGGCAATTGTTTCTATAACTGTTTGTTGTATTTCAATTTGAAAGAGTAGTAATGCATATCAATGATTATTTTTGACATGATTTCAGCATTGAAAATATTTACGCTCACACTTTTAGTAATTCTTGTTCTTGGAGTGTCATCTGCCATTATTTTTGCAGATCCATATGAATCATCAGTGTTTGCATCAGGTGAGGAAAAATGTGTTTCCCAATTAGAGATCTCACGCTAAATCCATGTTATTTTTTTATTAATGTGAGGACATGTAAAATATGGTTAAAAAAGAGCCAAATCAAACACTTGGGATTTCTATGCTACAAGCAATACAAAATTTGAATTCTTTTTGAATGTGAAATCACAATATGTGCATTTGAATATTGACTGTTGTCTTGTAGATCTTAATTTTCTGCTCATTTTAAGTTCTAAGTTCCTGGTTAATGATTAAACTTTTCTTTGAATGCATCAGTTCCTTTCATTTTCTTATTTCTCCAAGACTATTACTTTGCCTGTCTCCCAAGGATGCGGTTGCCCGTGGTATTCGTATATTCCTGGACTGTAAAATGTCACAGAAAATGAATCTCCTGGATGGAGTACACCAGTACTGCCCCAAGAATCATCGCCTCCCTTGTCACTTGCAATTCCATGTGCTGTATCATCTTGGTTAATCCATGTTACCGTGTTGTTTATGCCCAACACAACTGTAATCACTTCTGGAATCAGATATGGATTACCTTCAAGAATTGAACCTAATGGAATTATTACATAAGATGGCTCTTTTCTAAAATCCCATTTTGAAACTATTTTGCTTTGGTTTTCTGTAGAATTGTTTGACGTGCAATCTTTGTTTTCCAGATAATGTGTGATGTCTTCTTGTGCAACTTCATACTGTACACTTTTCTCATTAAAACAGTAAAATATCATATGTGTAAGTTCGTTGTCAATGGTATAATACAAGTTCATTCTGGATTGAAAACCACTTTCTTTTCCTGCAAAATAGGATACATGATCATCTCTAACTGAAACGTTGGCATCATCATGTTTTGTATAAAATGCAACAACTTCTGGAGTATCTGAGAAAAGTTCAATCATTTTTTCCCTATGAGCCTGTTCTTTTGCATAATTCTCTCTTGCCTGAGTATAATCAGGCAGTGTTTGGTAATAGTACATTTGTAGACAATCATCAATTCCATAGTTGCGAGGGTGTTTCATCCATATGGGATGATTCAGGCAATCATACATTTGATCATAAATGTAAATAGTGGAACCTGAAACTATTATTCCAATCGTAGCAATAATTATCAAAAGTCTAGTTTTCATTTTTAACAAACAAATCCTCCAATACATTTCCATCTGCATCAACATGTTTCACATACCAAATGTCATCAACGTATCCAATCCAAATCTCCGTAAGATCATTTAACTCGTACACGTAGATGTGAATTCCGCTTCCGATATCATCATGAGGTTCACCAAACTTTGAAAATATTTCATCAATATCATACGGCTCAGAAAATATTTTTTTGAAATCCTCTACTGTGGGAGTGATTCTACCCATGTATGATGATGCATAATTAATTTCCGAACCATTTTTTGCCCATCCTCGCTCAATTAGTTTCTGTTTTGTTTCGGGCTTTACACATGCCGGGGAACCATCATATTTTTGAACTAGACTGAGTCCAGGATTACAGAGTATTTCATTCCATTCAGTTCCAAATTTTTGTTGCCATAATGGAGATAACTGGGGATGGGATTCGCTTGTCATTGTAGATGGAATATTTGGACCACCATACTGTGCAAAAGATGTAGGGGTTGCAGAGAATACAAAAATCCCGATCAGGGATATTATCAATAGTCTAGTTTTCAGTTTCTTTTTCTCCAATAGATAATTCCAAGAATAAAAGATACACCAATACTGCCAACAATAAATGCCAAAAACACATCTTCTAAATTATTTTTAGGTGTCAAAACATTTGGGCCGTGTATTATGATTCTAGGCTGACAAAGTGCTTGATCATTTCGGCACAGTTCATCTAACTGATTAGTAGTGAGTGAGGGTTCAGACTCAGGTGGCATTATCACCCAAGTGTTTTCAGGTAGTGGAATTATTTCACCATTATATTTCATGTATATGTTAATAGATTCATCAAATCTTTTAATTTCGGATTCGTCAACATAATCAAAAGATATTTGGACTTTCATATCCGGAGGTAAAGAATCTACCATACTGATCGAAGGGTAAATTTGCAAAGTATCTGGAATTGCATGATCTTCATAAAACCCCCAGCCATCTATGAAATCTTTAGATGATTCTATTGCATAGTTTTCCCAATCCAGATGAATTCCCAGCTTTCTAATGTCATCTTCATTTAAATCCAAATCATAAACTACTCTGCAAAAAATATTACCTGGTGTTGTACTTCCATCATATCTTGGACTCCACAGGGTATCACAGATTTCTAGCAGTTCAGCAGGAGTGCATGATTCATCCGCATGTCCTACTTGTTTATCACAACTAGCATCCACATTGGGGAAAACAAATGGAATCAAGGCAAATGTAAAAATTATCAAAAGTCTAGTTTTCATATTCCCCTCTTACAAATGCTAGAAACATATTGTGTGCTTCTTGCATTGATTTCTCATCTGGCTGCTCAGGATAAGAATGAGCATTAAGATGAGTAAGTATTTCAGCAAAAACCACACCAAGACAAAACGCTCTGGATAATTCAGGGATTTGATCAAATTGTAAAGTTTTAAGAATTGAAATATTTCCTTTTAGCATATGGTTTACACTCTTGTAATCATTTAGTATTTGATTGATATCCCCATTTAGTTTGTTATTTATGTTTACAACCCCCATCCTCGTTCAATTAATTTCAAAGCAGTTTGTCTATCAACACATACTACTTTGGAATAATCATATTTTATCAAATTTCTCAAGGTATCATTTTTGCAAATGTTGTTCTCACCTACTGCCTTGCTGAATTTATCAACAACAATCGTACCCCCAATGTTAGAACTAGATACTGCAGGTGAGTTCTTTAGTTTTTTGTAGAATTGATGAGTGTAAAATCCAGAATCTGGGAGTAAAAAGGAAGATTTTACGAGGAATGGTTTTTCAGAATTTACTTTGAACTCATAGGATTTGGCAAACTCACTATTCTGATAAAATTCGTTCCTTTCTTTTCGTGTGTCTTGATCAAATTTTTGATGATCAGCATCAGCTACGTTTTCACCCTTGAGAAAGCGAATCATCCTGTCTCCTTTCTCAAAGGCATATCCTACAACTGCACTAAATGTAGAGTTTTTTGCAAAGTTATCATCGCTAAAATCTACCTTTTGTATTACAAAGAATTGCTCCCCTGCCTGTACCATAGAGCGTGGAATCATGTTTTTGGTAAATATTGCAGCATCATTGTTTACCTCAATCTCACCCCATGGAATTTTTTCATAATCTACCTGATAAGAAATTTCATCTCTTGGTCCAAGAGACAATATCAACGAATCAGTCCATCCGCTTTTGAGTAAGCCTGCCTGTGAATTATGTCCTTTAAAAGATACGCTGAGAAAAATTTTCTCGTACTCTATTGCAGGATCTACAGTTATCGTAACAGGAATCCTTCCAATGGAATTTTTATACACAGATATTGGTTCAAAATCAAAAATTACATGCGATACCGCATTTTCAGGAGAAATCTCAATTATTGGAACCACGTCATCAAGTCCCCAAGGACCTTCAGTATACTGTAGTTTTATATCAAATGTGGTTGGAAAGTGGCGAGAAATCTCCGAAGGAACATTCTCAAAGCTTGATGTTCCAGAAAAGGATTCGGCAGCAAATATAGAGGGAGTTGAAAGACATAATCCTGCAGAGAACATTCCAATAATTATCAAAAGCCTAGTTTTCATTTTCTTTTACCCTCCAAAATTTTCGTTCAATAACAGTGGAGTTCCAGAGATAATTGCAGCTAAAAAATAGATGTATGGGATTCTTCGCCACAATGGAATGTCTTTTGTAAACAGATAGTTAATCGGAATTGTAATCATTGCTATTATCCAAAAAATCAATACACAAAATCCTTCAGGAGGTACAAACAAGTGTGTTTGAAGCATGCCTATCGGAGCACCTACCATTCCAAGTCCTGCAATGGCAAAGGGTAATGCAAATGCAAGCCTCATCCATGCCGCAGAAATACTTGTAAAGATATTCGGATCTGGCGATGGATTTTCTATCTCAAAGCTCCTTGAACTGCCATTACCAAACAGCTCAACCATCTGTATTGGTTTGTCTTTATTTTCCTCATGCTGATTACCATATTGTACTGTAAGAAAAGAAAAGTTTACCAGAACATATCCAAAAATAATTAAAATAATAATTAATTCTCTAATCTTCATTTTCTTCTTCTCCAATATGCTAGTAAACCAACCAATAGCCCAGAACCAATTAGAATCCCAGTAATTATGACAATCTTATCAAAGACAGGATTTATACCCAATCCTCCAACATCTATTTTTCCAGATGCTAATCGTAATGATTCATCATCACGGTATGGATCAGAAAGAGAAATCCAGTCACATGAATGTTCATTAAAACGCCATCCTGCAAAATCAAGATCAGCGTATTCTTTACAAGCATTTTGATTAGATATTGGAATGTATGGTGATTTGTAACACTGCTTATCAGTTGAATTGTAATAGAAAAATTTTCCAGAACATGTGCAAACATTCATTCCAGGACAAATCGGCATAGACGGATAATCTAATTTCATAATGGAAGGATCCTCTTGCCAGAGTCCGTCTTCATATTTCCAATGAGATGGGACTTCAACCCAGCTGCAATCAAAGAACACAAAATCATCTCCGGGAGAAGGGCCAGCATCACATAGGGTAGAAGACTCTTCTGCAAGTGAAATTCCTGTAGGACCAACAAGGGGGAGTATAATTCCAACAATTATCAAAAGTCTAGTTTTCATTGTCTTATTCTGGTGATGTCCTCTATGGCCGATTTGATTCTTTAGTACTGGAACCTACTACATTAAACCCACATTTTTCTCTGTGCGATCGGCTGTCGTAAATTTGGTTAAAGTACCGAATTCGACCTTCTACTGTACAACAAACACATCATCCGTCTCATCATCAAATGAAAAATATCAAGGCATGATAAAACATGGATGAGATTGTTGTATTTTACAGCATCATTTTATTTTTGATAACATATGATCATCACTCAAAGAAATATTTCTAGAGCAAACAAAAAATTAACAAGACAGATAAGAGACATATCTCAAAAACTCGATAAATTCCAGTTTAATCTAGATATTCTTTATGCACTGGATCGTTTTAAGAAATGATTATCATATCTTTTTTACAAATTCTTTTCTAAAAATTAATTATAGATGTATGTGTGATGATGATTGTACAAAATGCCCCTTATTTCTGATGTAGTTAATGAGCGAAAACTGTGGGTAGTTATCAGTACTAAAAAAGATGATTCTGTAAATGAATTAGATATTGTCAAAAAGTATAGACTGCACAAAACCATATGGGTTTGTGTCCAGTAGACAAGCAATTCCTTGTTCAATCCCTTTTGAGGATTCAAAAATGGAAGAAATTGTATTTTTGAAAATTGAAGTTATGATGTGTGGAAGAGTCTTATTGCTTCCTGTTAACATCTTTTCCTTCAAAAGATGAATCCAAAATATATGAATAATATGGTAGAAAAATCCAATGTACAAATGTTAATCTAAGAAATTCTCTTACAAAATAATTTTTATATATGTTCTACAACCTAAATCATTGAAGAATATTATTTGTATATCACTGGCTTTGTTTTCTGTAATGTTTTCTACCTATACTTTGTCTGCTTATGCAGCTGAAGTTGGCATGGCTCCATTCGGCGTCGCCCAAAATCCCATATTGTCATTCACAAATATGGATCCATCCGATAATCAATTCCTAAGATACTATCTATCAATTACTAATTGGAATAGTTATCCTCCCGAACTTTTTGAGGCCGTTGCTGGTAGAACAAGCTGTGTTTCTAGAACTCATGTTGACATATACGATGCATCTACTGATAAAAGAATTTATGGATTTTGTGCATTAGGTTCTCCAAAAGATCTAACCAAATTATGGTTTGCAATACCCATAGACAAAACCCCGCCTAATTCTGTATATGTAATATTTGATGATACCGTACTTAACACAAAAATAAAGTCAAATAGTGTTTCATTAAATGTTGTTTCACCTCAAGATGATCCAGATAATGACGGGATTGTAGGAACAGCTGATCAATGCCCAAACCAAGCTGAGGACTTTAATGGATATCAAGATTCAGATGGATGTCCTGAGGGAGGAAACCCGGTAGACAAAACTCCACCAAAGATAGTAGTAAAAGGCGATGTTACACGCCAAACATCAAATCCAGATGGAATGATAGTTCACTTTTCTTCTACTGCTAATGATGATATAGATGGAGCAGTACCTGTGTATTGCAGTCCTTCGT
>JAOTUX010000285.1 GCA_029863665.1 Candidatus Nitrosopumilus sp. | reverse complement strand
AGCTCCTACAAAAGTTATGGTTCCGTTATTATCTTGAATTGATGCTGCAGCAAACAACATTGCCATTAATGGTGCCTTTGCATCTGATGCACCTCGTCCGTAAAGTGAATCTCCTTCTTTTCTAACCTTGACTTTTCCTGGAACCACATCCATGTGTCCGCATAACATGATTTTTGGTGAACCTGATCCTTTCTTTGCAATAATATTTCCTACCTCGTCAATCTGAATATCCTCAAAGCCCAAGTCATCGCATTTATCAGCTAGAAATTCTGCCATTGGTTTTTCACTAAGAGATGGTGTATACAATCTCAGTGCTTTTTCTAGCATCTTTACTGCAAATCTAGGTGTTGTAAAATGAGTGTCCAATTTATTTTTCTATATTTAGTGCGTAATTTAGCATTAGGGATGGAATGTCTACTTCACATACTCTGACTGTATTTTTGTATTCTGTTGTGTTGTTAACCTCATGAACGACTAACCCTTTCTCATCACTTTCCATTAAATCTACGCCTACAATATCTCCTTGAACTGCATTTTTTGCTTTGATGCACATCTCCTCCATTTCCTGTGTAACTTTACATGGCTCTGCCACTCCGCCAAGTGCCATGTTTGTCTTCCAATTACCGTTCCCTGATGTTCTGTAAATTGCTGCAACTATTTTATCTCCTACCATGATAGCTCTAATGTCCCTTGGTGGTCTTTTTACAAACTCTTCTAGATAATGAATTTGATAAATTGGATACATGTTCTCTCTGCTTTCTATAATTCCTTCAGCTGAATCTTTGTCATTTAGTTTTGAGATTAATCTTCCCCAACTTCCAACTGTTGGTTTGATTACTCTAGGGTATCCTTGTGTTTCTAATGCTTGCAAAGCTGCATCTTTTGAAAATGCAACTGTTGCATCAGGTGTTGGTACTCCAAATTTCTTTAGTAACATATGTGTGAATAATTTATTTCCTGCAAATACGCCTGTATTGAGACAATTGATAACCTTGACTCCTAATCCTTCAAGGGCTGCAGTTGAATGTAAATTTCTGTAATAACTAACGCATCTTTGAATTACTACTCCATAATCTTCGGGTTTTTTTTCTAAATCTAACGCTAGTTTCTTACAGTCAACCATCTGTATGTTGATGTTGTTTTTTTTACCTGCTTCTAGTAGAGCTTTTTCTTCCCAACGGATAGCATCATAAAGAATTGTAACGTCAGGACTCACTGTCCCCAATCCTCGCCAACCGTTTGGGCGGGCTTTAGATCGAAACCATCTGAACCTTTTGCTAATTCAAAACTTGCACCACATTCCGGACATGTTACGATTTCTCCTTCCAATGCATCACTGGGAATTGAGATATCTGCATCACATTCTTCACATTTTGACATAATTTCTCCTCATTTTCTCTCTATTTATCATTAATTATTTTTGTTGTCCTATTTTTGTAAACCATTTCATTATGTGCCAAAATTGACACTGATTTGATAAGAGTACCATGATGAATTTTGATATATTAGGAGTAGACACAAAGTTCAGAAAAATAAGAATGTACTATTATGATTATGATTTTATGAAATAAAATGAAAATTTAGATGATAAAAAATGAGTTATTTTCCAATCAAAAACTGATCTTTTTCAATGTCACAGGCACTTGTCCATGACTCGTCTATGAATTCTGTATCGTAACAGAATTGCTTGTCTATAATCCCATAATTGTTTTCTATCAGTGCTGCGTTGAGACTTTTTTCATTACAGTGTACCTGTGCCATTTTTTTGTCAAATGACTTTTGTTGTCCGTTATCCTCGTCTACAATTATTTTGGATCCCACTGGACAAATACTTTCTATGAATTCTTTGGCTTCCATTCCTCCTTCTTCTGATAATTCAGGAGCTGATACAAGTGAGAATCTTATTGTATCATTTGTGTTGGTTTTGATTGTATCTCCATCTATTATTTTTGTGATTGTACCTTCATAACATTCTGCCCCGTCATCTACACATGAATATGACGGTTCAGATGATGACATCAGAATTATCCCAATAACAACAAGAAGGATAGGAATACCATATCTTGATAATCTTGTTAGTATCACAGTACAAATTGCACGATTACCTGTATTAGATTTTTGTAAAATCCTAGTTTATCTTGGAATAAAATTTCTAAATTATTTTAGATCCATGAATAAATTGATATTGCCTATCTTATTCAATCATCATACTGGCTGAAAATATTTTATTTGTTATCTGTCATCTTTCTTTCTAGCCTGTCTTCTAGTGGAATTTCAATAAGGTCTCCCATTCTAAGACCCTTTAATCCAGCTGC
>JAOTUX010000284.1 GCA_029863665.1 Candidatus Nitrosopumilus sp. | reverse complement strand
TTTGGTAAGGGTTTTTTTGTTGATGGAGTAATTCGGCGTAGAAATTTTAAAGAGTTTTTATTAAAATTGAGATTATTGACAAATTTCATGTTATCATAAACAAAGAGTGTTGAGGAGATTTATTGGCATAATAACTTGCCCGACGTTGTCAAGGAGTATTTGTCATATCTTAGATGTTGTATTGTTTTTCAAGAATTTGATACAGAATATTCAATCGTTGCTCACTTGAAATCTCTAGAAAATTCTTTGTTAATTTTTTAACATCCAAGTAAAACATTAGGTAAAGTGTTTCTAAAACATGGTTATTTCTAGAATCCAGGCCAGTTATTATCACATTAGGCACAATATCCTCAAAGTTCACGATATCGAGGTTCAATCTTGATTATGACACGGCCATACCTACATTCCACACAATTCACGTACTGCATGCCAGAGGTTACCACAAAAACTACTTTAATCAAAGTTCACAGAAGACTTAATTTTTTACTAGATGAGCTAAATGACTGACAAGTTTATTGAAAAACAATACTTTTCAAATAACAGATGTTGAGCAGCATAAGAAAAAATCCTCATACCTAATATATGATAAAAATCAACCAGTATCTAAAATGGTTCTTGTAGATAAGAGAATGTTAACAGGAGGCCTTGTAATGATCATTGTAGGAATCATACTGACTGTAAACATCAACGCTACAATGCCTGTAGGACAAACAGGGATGACAGAGGAAGAAACAATTGATCTAATGATAGCACAACAAGAGAACCAAGATTACACCACATTATCTGGGATTCTAATAGGAATTGGGTTCTTACTAGTATTGATCAGTTTTGGAGCTAGAAGAAGAAAAGGCAGTGTAAAAAGAGAAGAGAAAAAGCCAGCAGAGTAATTTAACTAACATGTAGGATATTCAATTCAGGGATTTTATTAAAAATGGCAATTGTTAATAATAATATCTATTTTGAATCAAGATGCCATCTGTAATACTTTATTTCATGAACATACTGAATAAAATGAAATACCAACTTTCAAAAAATTATTGTCTGATCTTAGAATTACACATAATAGAAAACGCAATAATGAAAGTTAATTAAATTTGTTTCATTGTGATCCATACCAAATAAAATTGACAAAGTTACAAATTCAAAAAAGTTCATGTGGATAAATATCAAAAACATCCTTATGAACACTAATGGGTTATTGGGAATCTCTAACAGAAAAGGGACATGAAGAAGACACCAAAATCAAAACAGACAAGGAAATGTATAAAGAGAATCTTACAAATTGGATTCTAAGGAAAATCAACGTAAAGTAAGATTAGAAACATCAAGTAACGAAGTTTCGTAGTACTACAGTTATTTTGCAGTATTCACAAATATTCAGATTAGAGAAATTCTAAAATGCATACTAGAAAAAACTCATTATAAAAAGTGAGAAAAAAAGGATAACTCCTCTATTTTCTCAATCTCAGTGCCAATTTTGCTGCAATTGCCCATGACAGGACAGTGAATCCGATTGGAAATACTCCACTTGTGAGTATTTGTGGGATTTGTTCTATGGAACCTGAACTGTACATTGCTGCAACTACTGGTAAGGCTACCAGTCCTATTACTCCGAGCTTTGTCTTGTTCTCAGAGACGTTTTCTTGGATGTTGTATGTGCTCATGTTTTATCAAATTGTATAGTGTGTCTGTAGTACTTAGAATGGATCTAACTTTTCATTGATGTTTTATTCAAAAACTGAAATGATGTTATGTAAGCAGTTCATAACTTGAACTATAGAAATTATTCAAAAAAAAAATATACCAAAAATAGACGGGGTAGTTAAATCACAACTATTTTTAAAAAATATCTCATAAAGGTATCAAGACTTGATAAAAGGAATAACAAACAAAGTCACTTGAACCTATTATTAAGGAGATATAATTGATGTGTAATTATCATGATTCAAGCTGAAATTAGTATTTATCCAATAGCAACAAGAACCACTAGTGCAAGTTTTTACATTGCAAAGGCAATAGATTCAATCAGAAATGTTAACAATCTCAGATACGAGATCAATTCAATGAGAACCATTCTAGAATCAGATGATATGGATGTAATTTATAATGCGTCAAAAAAAATGATAGAAACAGTTCACAACTTAGGTATTGCCAGAGTGGAAGTAATAATAAAAATAGATTCTAGAAGGGACAAAAATGTTAAGATGGAAGAAAAATTAAATTCAATTAAAAAATTTATGGAATCAAAATAACAGAATAAGTTTAAATCAAATACCAGATAAGAATCAAAATAACCTTACAATATTATTCAGTGATGTT
>JAOTUX010000283.1 GCA_029863665.1 Candidatus Nitrosopumilus sp. | reverse complement strand
TTACTCATAATTGATGAATCATACGCACCATACCCTCTGTCAACTAATTTTATGTATGTAGATGGCATGACACATGCAGGATTTCCATCATGTTTTTGCAGCAACAATTGTCCTTGTTTGCAGGTTAGTGTATGAGGATCTCCAAATTTTTTCCATTGGTGATGTGGAGACATTTCTTGTTGAGCAAAAGAATTTTCAAAAAGTGTAGGGCTAGCAATAATACCAAGAATAACTACAAAGACAAAAAGAAACTGAAAATACAATGTTGGTAATTTGTTTTTAAATCATAAAAACCAATCGCAGAAAATTAATGTGTTAATATTAAAAAAATTAATGATTGCTATTTTGAAAATAAGTTAATTTTTCGTTCAACTAGTTTACCATGACCAAGTTTTCCAACTACTTCAAAGTCATCAGCAACAATTTCTCCTCTAACAATTGTTTTAACAGGCCATCCTTTCAAATTTCTTCCTTCGTATACAATATAATCAGAAAAGCCTCCAAACAAATCAGACGTTACCTTTTTTTCTTTTTTCAAGTCTATCATAGTAATGTCTGCATCAGAGTTTTTCTCAAGTGTTCCTTTTTGTGGATACATACCAAAAATTTGAGCAGCGTTTTTGCTTGTAAATTGCACAAACTGCTCTAGTGTTATTCTATTTTGATTTACACCATAATTAAGCAATATTGGAAGTACAGTTCCAATTCCTGGAAATCCTGCCAATGCCCCCCAAACATCATCCCCTCCTAGTTTGAGTTTAAGTTGATTTGCAACATGATCTGTGCCAATAGTATCAATAAGATTCCCAGAAAGAGCATTCCAGACTGCATTGATATCATTTTCTGTTCTTATTGGAGGCATGACTTTGGCAAGATATCCTTCTTGCTTTTCATAGGATAGTGTAAGATAGTGAGGACATGTCTCAACAAAAATTTTTGTTCCAAGTTTTTTCTCTTCTTTAATCTGTGCTAGTGCTCGCTCAGAACCAATATGAACAAAGTATATTACACAATCATAATCTCTTCCAAACTTTGATACAGTCTTGATTGCTTTTGCCTCAAATTCAGGAGAACGACTTTGAGACCAAGCAGATAGTCCGTCTTGTTTTTTTTCTTTTGCAGTTTTAATTCCACATCCACATAACTCATAGTCTTCTGCATGAACAAGTACTGGGCAACCAAGTTCAGATGCAGTCTTTACTGTTTGTTCAACTATTTCATCAGTAACATCTACTTTAGCTGCATCAAGCTGAGATGAGTTTGGGGGCATGTCCATATACACATGACCAACCTCGCCACCAAGATTCATGTAAATTTTAAAAGATGTAATTCCTTTTTCAACACAAAAATTCATCTCTTTGATTTGTTGCGGAGTAAAAATAGAAGCATGAACTGCATAATCAACATAATGATTTTCTGAAGCTGCATCAAGCTGAGCTTGCAACGAGATAGAGAATGGATCTCCTAATCTAAGCATTCTCATCATAGTTGTTATTCCACCAATTGCCGCAGCGTGGGATTCAGTTTTTGCTGCTTCATTAATTGGAGAATACACACCATAGTGAACGTGAGTATCAATTGGACCAGGAACACAAACCAATCCATTTCCATTGATTTTATTATCACAAGCAGGAGTATCAGTTGTAAATCCGATAATTTTTCCCTCATCAATTAGAAGATTTTTGTCTATCATTCCTTGGGGAAGTATAATGTGCGAATCAGTAATCACAGTATCATACGTCATCTGAAAATTTTGTGCTTTGCAGTCTATTATGCGTTGAGAAGGGATTTAAAAAATGCAATTCTTGATGACATCGATTTTTCAATAATGAGGAAATGCAATGGTATAATTATAGTATAAACTCAATATGGATTATAATTTGTCTAGATATCAAAGTCCAAAAATAAATGTCAATTTTGGTGCAGCCAAAGCAGTTCTAATTGCTATATTAGTACTAATTGTCATCGGAGTAATAGCGACTGCTTCAGTCAAGATAGTTGATTCGGGTCACAGAGGCGTACTTTTGCATTGGAGTGCAATTGATCTTACAGATGCGCCACTTGATGAGGGCTTACATTTTGTGGTTCCTTTCCAAGATGAAGTAATCAATATTGAGGTTCGTACACTCAAATATGAAAAAGAGACCAGAAGTGCATCAAAAGATCTGCAAACAGTAGAAACAACTGTCACTGTCAACTATCACCCAGATAAAGAAGCAATACACAGACTATACAAGAATTTGGGCCTTGATTATGAGAATAGAGTAATTCAACCAGCCATTGAAGAGACAGTCAAACAGGTAACGGCAAATTACAATGCTGAGGAATT
>JAOTUX010000282.1 GCA_029863665.1 Candidatus Nitrosopumilus sp. | reverse complement strand
TCAACCGGATTCTGAATTTTTTTCTTGATTATTGAAGTACATTTGTACTAAATTGGAATTGACGGATGCACATAATCTTCACATTTCAGATTTGATCTTTTGATCAGATCCTCATTTTGTATGCGTAACTGGAGGCCCATGAATCACAAAGTGGCATATTGCCATACTTCATCACGAGCGCCGCCTATTGCGTTACGTATGCAGAAGGTGAAGAATGAAGAATCCATATAAACCATACGTGAAATTATGCCTGATCGATGAAAAAATTACAAGTTTTAATTTTTAGATCATTACCAAGCACGAATGTATAGAAAATGTGGGTTTTGGTAGTTTTTTGATAGTTAAAATTGCAGAATTCACTCTGAAAATTACTTTTGAGAGATTATCAATCTGAATATACAAGAAAAACCAAGACATCTGCAAAAATATTTGCAAAATCTTTAAAACTTCATGTAAATGGAGTAAGTCATAACATAAGATTTTATGAACCATACCCATTTGTTGTAAAATCATCATCAGGAAAAAATCTCGTAGATGTAGATAATAACAAATACACAGATTATTGGATGGGTCATTGGAGTTTGATATTAGGACACAGTCCAAAAAATATCAAAGAGTCATTAAAAAAACAAATTGAAAAAAGCTGGATGTATGGAACTGTAAATGAGCAGACAATAAAATTATCAGAACTCATATCAAAGGCAGTTCCAGTTGCAGAAAAAATTCGATATGTCACATCAGGTACAGAAGCTACAATGTATGCAGTAAGATTAGCACGTTCTGTAACAGGTAAAAAAGTCATTGCAAAGATTGATGGAGGATGGCACGGATATACCTCAGATTTGTTAAAAAGTGTAAACTGGCCGTTTACAGAGTCAGAAAGTAGTGGAGTAGTAAATGAAGAAGAAATTATTTCAATCCCATACAACAACTTGGAAGAATCTTTAAGAATTTTAAAAAAATATGCAAAAAATCTTGCAGGAGTTATTATCGAGCCAGTATTAGGTGGAGGAGGATGCATTCCAGCTACCAGAGAATACCTCCAAGGAATTCAAGAATTTATTCATAACAATAAATCATTATTTATCTTAGATGAAATTGTTACAGGTTTTAGATTCAGATATGGTTGTCTCTATCCAACTATGAAACTAGATCCAGATATTGTAACTCTAGGCAAAATTGTTGGTGGAGGTATGGCAATAGGAGTAATGTGTGGTAAAAAAGAAATCATGGAACATGCAGATACAACTGGAAAAAAGAAATCAGAGCGTTCCTATGTAGGAGGAGGCACATTTTCTGCTAATCCAATCTCAATGACATCAGGATACTCTACACTAAATTATTTAAAATCAAAAAAATCAATTTATTCAAAAATAAATTTACTTGGAGAATATGCCAGAAAGGAGATTGAGAAAACATTTGATGGAAGAGTAGCAGTCACAGGAAAAGGTTCATTGTTTATGACTCATTTTCTTAAAGAAAATATTACAAAAATCACAAATTCGTCAGATGTTGCAAAATGTGATTTGCAAATGCTGCAAAAATATCATTTTAAAATGATTGTTAATGATGGTATCTTCTTTTTACCAGGAAAACTAGGTGCAATATCAGATTCACATACCAAAGAAGACATCAAAAAAATAGTCAAAGCATCTGAGAATTTTTAGATATTACAAATCATTTGGGAAAACCCTACGCCTCCAAGACATTAATTGATTAAAAATATCCAAGAAGTTTTCAGATTTTATTGTAATATGAATATGAGCAAAAAATTCTCCAAATTGGGCCTCAAAGATTACCCTACATTCATCTTTAAAGAAAGGTACTGAAATTCCAATTTTTTTAAGAGAATAAAATTCAATGTTCTCAATTTGAATAATTTTATCACTAATGGTAACTGTTTTTTTTTCAGGATTTTTGTTAATTGATTCGTCTAATTGTTTTTTTACAGAATCCCCCCAAAGTGGTGTGTCATGAGGCCATCTATGAACAAACACTTTATCAGATAGACATTTAATTTCAGGAACTGACAACAATTGGATTTATTTTTAATTCAAATTAAGCATATCTTTGATGATATCTAATATTATGTAATAGTGATTTTTTTACTTTTTATGATTTATTAAATATAAAAATTATAAAAAATAAGAACAAGATAATTTAATTTTGACAATTAATGGATTCGCATTAATTATGTCAGTCATTGTTGCTTCTAGTTCAGAGTTACAATTGCTTTTATCACATCAGTTTTGCTCAATATTCCGACCAATTCCTCGTTATCTGACAGAACTCCAACTCCGTTGATTTTTTTGTCAAGAAGCAACTCACAT